>JAYSTT010000469.1:0-2688 GCA_043719495.1 Ferruginibacter sp.
CTGTATCACATCTGTATAACCAATTACTTTCATGCCGCCCAGGGTAATAATCAATGCAAACACTGCAAGAGCAATCATTACTGTGTGTAAATAATCAGGACCAATTAAACCGCTTATAGCTATAGCTCCTAAATATAAAATTGAAGTAAGATTGACAAACACATAAAGCAGCAACCAAAAGATGGCCATAATAAGCGACACCGTTTCGTTATACCGTGTTTTTAAAAACTGCGGCATGGTGTAAATTTTATTTTTAAGGTAGATGGGGATGAACCAAATGGCAATAATGACTAATGCCAATGCTGCAATCCATTCATAAGCTGCAACCGCAATACCTACAAAATATCCGTTACCGCTCATGCCAATAAATTGTTCGGCAGAAATATTGGAAGCAATCAGTGATGCTCCAATAGCCCACCAGGTAAGTGAACCTTCTGCCAAAAAATAATCGTGTGATGCAGTAATGGTCGCTTTCTTTTTTTTATTATAAACCCAATAACCATAACCGGCCACCAGTATAAAATAAATAACAAAAATCAGCATGTCTAAAGTTGATAAACTGTTCATGAGCAAGTTTTACGTGAGTGATTAATAAAAATTATTTATTATTTATTTGATAAAATACATCATTCCATTTTAATTCATTCTTTAAGTTATAAAGATTAGCATGCTTGTTAATACAAACAAACTCTATTTGGGCCATAGCAGCAAAATCTTCCAGATTTTCTACAGTTAAATTCTGGCTGTACCCCGTATGATGAGAACCTCCTGACTGTATCCACGCTGCACAGGCTGTTTGCATATTGGGATGTGGCTTCCATAAAACCCTTGCCACAGGAAGCTTTGGCAAATCATGTGGTGCTTTTACGGCTTCAACTGTATTTACCAATAATCTAAAACGATTACCCATATCCATTAAAGATGCATTCAATGCCGGGCCTGCTGCTACACTAAATACTAAACGCACCGGATCAGCTTTGCCACCAATTCCTAAAGGATGAATTTCGCAACTAGGTTTTGTGCCGGAAATACTGGGGCAAATTTCCAGCATGTGACTTCCCAATACCATTTCATTACCCGGCTCAAAATGATATGTATAATCTTCCATAAAAGAATTACCACCAGGTAAACCTGCACCCATCACTTTCATGGCACGTACTAATGCAACAGTTTTCCAATCACCTTCTCCTGCAAAACCATAACCATCAGCCATTAATCGTTGCGCTGCAATACCAGGCAATTGTTTTAATCCATGCAGGTCTTCAAATGTATCTGTAAATCCCTTGTAATTACCTTCTTCTAAAAATTTACGAATACCCAATTCGATTTGTGCAGCATCACGTAAACTTTGGTGTTGCCCATTTCCCTTTTTTAATGAGGGCATTAATTTATATAGTTCTGCATATTCAGCACACAATTTTGTAATGGCGGTTTCTTTTATACCATTGATCACGCCTGCCAAATCGCCAATGCCATAAGTATTTACACTGTAACCAAATTTTAATTCCGCCTCCACTTTATCGCCATCCGTAACTGCAACATAACGCATGTTATCACCAAAACGAACAAATTTTGCGCCCTGCCAATCGTTCCAGCCTAAAGCAGATCTTGTCCAGCCAGCAATCTGGCTGATCACTTTTTTATCCTGCCAATGCCCTGCCACTACTTTTCTTTCTATCCTCATCCGGCTCATCATAAAACCAAACTCACGGTCGCCATGAGCCGATTGATTAAGGTTCATAAAATCCATATCAATTTCTCCCCAGGGAATATCACGGTTAAATTGCGTATGCAAATGCAATAAAGGTTTTTGCAAAATTTTTAACCCATTGATCCACATTTTTGCAGGGGAAAAAGTGTGCATCCAGGTGATGATGCCAATGCAATTTTTATTGGAATTGGCATCAATAACCAAATTATAAATTTCTTCGGTGGATTTTAAAACGGGTTTATAAACAACTTTTACAGGAATAGATTCTTCACTATTTAATGATTTAACAACAAGAGCAGCATGTTTAGCCACTTGTTTTAAAGTTTGTTCTCCATATAAATTCTGGCTGCCCGTGGCAAACCAAACTTCTAATCCTTTACTATTAATGCTGTTTTTCATTTTTATATTATTTTACTGAAAATTTATACAAAGATGTTTGGGCATATTTTTCACCTGGTTTTAAAATAGTGTTGGGAAATGTTGGTTGGTTTGGTCCGTCGGGGAAATGCTGTGTTTCCAGGCAAAGACCTGCATGCAATACATATTTCAGGTTGTTTTTTGTATTGGTTAATGTACCATCTAAAAAATTACCACTATAAAATTGTACGCCCGGTTCAGTCGTAAACACTTCCATAAACCGGCCACTGCCCGAATGATATAAAGTAGCAATCCTCTCTAATGCATTTCCTGTTTTATTCAATACCCAGTTGTGATCGTAACCGCCTTTTACTGAATCAATATCTCTGCCTATTTTTTTTGCAGTTGTAAAATCCATTGGCGTATTTTTTACCTCCGGTAATTTACCGGTGGGTATTAATACCGAATCAACTTCAGTAAATTTATTTGCTGCAAGCATTAATTCATGATTCAAGATGTCAGCATCTTTTCCTGCTGATAAATTAAAATAACAGTGATTGGTTAAGTTAACAGGCGTTGCTTTATCTGTTGTTGCAGCATAGTCAATTCTCAATGCATTA
>JAYSTT010000470.1:0-2681 GCA_043719495.1 Ferruginibacter sp.
GAATAGTAGTTGCAGCCGTGGCACGCAGATTGGTGCCAAACTGCTCCGCTCCCATGGTTACAAAAATGGCCCAATAGCCATTACCAAAGCCCAGCATAATGCATATAATATACATCCTCGTATCCGAGTTATTAAACCCGCTGAAGAATAATACCAACGCTAATACACAGAGCGAATAAAATACCAGCAACGCTTTTTTTCTGCTTTTAAAATACTGGCTCACCAAGCCAATTAAAATATCGCCAATTGCAATAGCTGTGTAAGCAAACATGATTGAGCGGCCCGAATCAATGGTGGTGCTTCCAAACATGGCTTTACCAAACCGGTCGCTTTGATTTATAAGAATACCAACCACATACCAGGTTGGTAATCCTATTAAAATTGCCAGAACATATTTCTTGAATCTTTTTGCATCATTAAAGAACATCAAAAAATTCCCACGCTGCACACCGGCCGCTTTCACCTGTTTAAACATCCCCGATTCTGCAACGCTTATTCTTAAAAATAATAGAAGTACCCCCAGTCCGCCGCCAATTTTATAGCAAAGTCTCCAGTCGTGCCCGGTCCATTGATAAGTGTAATAGGCCGCTACTGCTCCAAATAATCCAATACCTGCAACCAATGAAGTACCCACTCCTCTTTTATTTTTAGGTAACAGCTCACTTACCAAGGTTATTCCTGCACCTAACTCGCCGGCCAAACCGAGCCCGGCAACAAACCTGCACCAGGCATACTGATCAACCGTTTGAATAAAGCCTGTAATAAAATTTGCAGCAGAATATAAAATGATGGAACCAAATAATACAGATAATCTTCCTTTCTTATCTCCCAGTACGCCCCACACAATTCCACCCAATAACAAACCGCCCATTTGCCAGTTAATTATTTTTGTACTGTCAACCAGCAAACTGGCATCAGTTGCCCCAACAGCCAACACACTCGCTTTTTTTACAATGGTAAACAACAGCAGATCATAAATATCTACAAAGTAGCCAAGCGCAGCTACCACAACAGCAATGTTAAAAATGGAAGCCGTTTTATTTTGCGGTTGTATCATCAATTTTTTTCTTTTTACCGAAAAATAGTTTTACAAGAATAGGCAAAGTTGATACCAATACAATACCAATTACAATTATTTCCAGATGCTCTTTCAGGTCAAAATCATAAGCCTTCAGTAACCATCGTTGCAGAAAAAATCCTCCCAATATCATGGAGGAAACCCAGCTAACAGAACCAAGAATATTATAGTACGAAAATTTAGCCTTGTCCATATTAACGATCCCGGCTATTAAAGGTGCAAAAGTTCTGATAATAGGTACAAACCTTGCTAAAACAATCGCACCTCCTCCATGTTTTTCATAAAAACTATGAGCTTCGTGCAGGTAACGTTTTTTAAAGAACCACCGGTCACGCCAGCTATACATGCCGTGGCCGAATCTTTTTCCTATCCAATAGCCCATCATGTTTCCTAAAATACCGGCAATTGATATTAAGGCAACCAAAACAAACAGATCGAGCCAGTAACTGTGATTATTATCTAAACCAAAGTATTTTAAAAAGTGATACCCAAGTCCGGGTTCATGGGTTTTCTCATTCATTTCATGTGCATAGATGCCGGCAACAAAAAGTAATGAATCGCCGGGTAAAAAAAAGCCGGCAAACAAACCGGTTTCGGCAAATACAATAAAAAGTACAAACCATAAACCACCGTTGTCAATATACCATTGTGGTTGTAACAGTTGTGTCCAGTGAAAATCGAGGAGAATAAAATCTAACATGCGAATCGTTTCTTTAAATATTTGTTATCCTGATTTTATCAGGTGTAATAGTTACGAATTTTCCTGATAGTGTTGCTAAAGAATTGTTTTCTAAAAATTGTAATAAGATTGACGTGATTTGTGTTTCGTTAAATGGTAAATATCTCAGTAAGATGCAACCTGTCATTGTACTTTTTTTCTGAAAAGCAATTTCTCCAAAATCTTTATCTTCTGTAAGAATTATTCTTGGAGGATTTAAAGATAATTGAGCAATCGAAATATCATCTGCTCCTCTTAAAGATCCTTTAACTGAAAAAACATCATACCCGTTTTCTCTTAAAGAATAAATGATAGAATCCAAAATATTTTCGTCGGCTATTATCATGCAGAAAGTTCAATTACCTCATCGTGTTTCATGATAGCTCTTGCATAATCAATGCAGGCAAAAATATCATCTTTCGTAATATGCGGGTATCCTTCAAGCAGCCATTCCAATGTTGCGCCCTGGCTCAATTTTTCCAGAATAAACTCAACAGTAATCCTTGTACCTTTAATGCAAGGTTTGCCCATCATAACTTCTTTATTGCGGGTGATATGCCCTTCATGAATAACTTTCATAAACCAAATTTACTAAAATTTATCCGTGTTCTAATTGCCCCTCCCATTTACTCACCGCAGCAGTAGCTAAAGCATTTCCCAAAACGTTGGTCATGGTGCGGCCCATATCGCAAAATACATCTATTGCTAAAATTAAACCCACCCCTTCCGGTGGTAAACCAAACATAGCACCTGTTGCCAAAACCACTACCAGCGAGGCCCTGGGTACCCCGGCAATTCCTTTGCTGGTTACTAAAAATACCAGCAGCATAATTATCTGCTGACTCACATCACCTGTTATTGAAGTGATGTTAAAAGCCTGTGCAA
>JAYSTT010000048.1:0-4433 GCA_043719495.1 Ferruginibacter sp.
AAACCTGATACAAATGTATTAAGACAAATTCTTTATAGCCCATCCCAGAAAGGCTTTACCTCTTTAAACCAATAAACATAAAATTCCTTCTGAGAAATCCCCATTTTCAAAAAGCTAATTAAATATAACGCTGCAATTGGTTACCATTATTGGCTGGTATCTTCACTAAACAACTATGGCTTTTCAACAACCAGTAATACCCTTCATCTTACTTACCCCCTAAATCTTTTTGCTAAATACAGTTTTTGTATAATATAAATAAGTAGATTTGCGCCTATATTGTATCATGAGAATAACTGCCTACCTATTCCTTTTTACCTGCCTGTTTGTTTTTCAAAGTTGTTTTGAAATTATTGAACAGGTATTTTTAAAATCAGACGGCTCGGGTAATTTTCAATTAGTGGTAAATTTAAGTAAGAGTAAAACCAAGCTTAATTCTATTATTAAAATGAAAACCATCAATGGGCATGATGTACCTTCAAAAGCTGAAATAAAATACAGGATTGATGTAATTGAAAAAACTGTTGCCAAAACAGCGGGCATTACCAGTGTAAAAACAACTATGGATTTTGATAATTTTATTGCAACAATAAGTTGCAATTTTACTGCTGTTACCCAACTGAATGCTGCGGTAAAAAATGTTTATGACAAAGAAAATGGCAAGGTAAAAGGCGTGGAAAAGACTTATGAATATGATGCCGTTTCCGGGGTTTTTACAAGGCTCAATAAATTTTCATTAAAAGAAGATTATAATAAGATGAGTAATGCTGACAAAGAGGTTTTTGCCACAGCTAACTATACTTCCATTTACAAATTTGAATCAACTGTGGCCGCTGCATCCAATAAAGAAACCAGAATATCGCCCAGTAAAAAAGCAACCATGCTAAAGTTGAATGCATTGGATGTAATTACCAATAAAAAAAAAATTGAAAATAAAATAAACTTAACCAAATAACAAAATGAAACAATTCCTCCTTGCCGTAACCCTGCTTTACTCTGTTGTACCTGCTACAGTGGCGCAAAATTTTTTAAATAAAGTGCCTGCTGCTGCTTCCGTAGTAATAAAATATTCGGGCGAAAATTTCAGCAAAAATGTATCGCTGCAAAAAGTAGATTCGTATAATTTTATAAAGCATAATTTTTTTAAGCTGCTTCAAATTGATACACTTACTTCTTTACAAAATATCGGGATTGATTTTGAACAAGACTCCTACCAGTATATCAGCATGGAAGATACTGCTATGAGTTTTGTAACCTTACTGCACCTGAAAAACACCCAGCAATTTTTACAATTAATAAAAGCTGCCTATAAAGCCGGCACCGCCACCAAAACCGAGAAAAAGAATGGATTTGATTTTTTATCCATTGATGCAGAAACTTATATTGGCTGGAACGATAAAGTAGCTGTAATTGTGCATACTACTTATCAAAACAAAAGAAATTACTATTACGATTATACATCTGTAGATTCTCCGAAGGTAGTAATTGTTGAAGCTCCGGTATCTGTTGCAGATACTATCAGGTTCACCCCACCAAAAATTGTAAAGGATAAAAAGCCGGTAGTTAAAAACCCAGCCACTACAAAATCAAAAACAAAACCGGTTGCTAAAAAATCTCCTGAGAAAAACAAAATATCAAAAAAAGAGCTTGAAAAAATAGCAGAAGAGAATAAGTACCGTATAAATGACAGTATTGAAAATGTAAAAAGAGAATTGTGGGATCAGCAGCAGGATATGATTGCCAGGAGGAAACAACAGGCAGTTGCAGAAAAAATAATGAACAGTGCCTTTACCGGAACAGTCTCTTCTATTGAAACTGAATTGAGCTATAAAAAAATAGTTGACCCCACTGCCCATGCAAGCATATGGTTCAATACAGAAACCTTATCCAGGCAATACTCCAATTACTTCTACGGGGGCATATACAATATATTTAACAACAGAACTAGGTATATAAAAGACACTACTGATGGTTTTAAATCGGCGGTAAATATTTATTTTGAAAAAGATAAAATGCGGATGGAGCAAAAAACATTCTCTGCCGATACTAAACTGGCAGCCATGGGCATGGAGGTGATGAACAGTAAACAAAATGCCGGTTTGGTAAAATATGTAAACCCAGGTAATATCGGGTACTTCTCCATGAGTATTAATACAGAAGCAATGGCTAATTATTATTATACGGTTATGAAAAGTTATGTGAGCAACATGCCCTACATAAATGAATATGCCGACATTGCAAATTTATATATCGATCTGCTTGAAATTATTATTGATGAAAAAGGGATTGCAGATTTAATGCCCGGCAATTTTTTATTTGTAATGCACGATATGAAACCAAAGATTGTAAACTATACCGATTATGATTATGATAAAGAATTTAATAAAACAGAAGTAAAGAAAACCAAAAAAGAACTTTCACCCGATTTTACTTTTGTCATGGAAACAAAAAAGGAAGGCTTTATGCAAAAAATTGCCAGCCTACCACTAAAGTATGCCGAAAAAGAACGTTTTAATTATAAGGATGGCGACGGCTATTACGAACTGGTTTTTAGTGAAGGCAAATACCCCATCAGCAGCCTTTATTTTATAGTTAAAGATGGAAAAGCCATAGTAACCACGTTAAAAGAAGTGGCTGACATGACTCTTAATAACACCGGTTATTCCACTGATGATGATTCAAGAAACTCTATTATCAGCAATAATTATTCATTAAAAATTAATTCCAAAAAATTATTTGAAAGATTGGGCACCGAATTCAGTACCGATGTTAATAAAAAAATAAGCGATTACCTGATGGAAAACATGGGTGATATAAAAATGGAAAGCAGCACTAAGGATGGTATGATACAGGGCACCATTACCATGAATACCATTGGCAATCACAGCAATAGTCTTGAATTTTTATTTAACATGATGGATGCCATCAATAATATTATTGAAAAGGATAAACAGGAAAAAGAAAAAAAAGTAAATTAAATTAAATGAACAGGAAGAAATGGGCATTGCTTTTTTTATGTGGCGTTTTACTGTTTGGATACTATAAATTATTTTACAAAATTTACAGCGAAAGTGCTGTAGCAAAAAGTGCCGATTGTGTGATTGCATTGGATGTAAAAAGAATAACCAATACCCTTTTATGGAATTTTATAACCACCCCCGGTCAATGGGAGGCAGTTAATATTTTTAAGAGTGGTAAAAAGGAAATAAGCTGGAAAGATATGGTGGAAATTCCGGATTATATACTGGCATTTCACGTAAACAAACAGCCCGCAAATAACTGGTTTGTTGTATTAAAAGTAAAAGATGAAAAAGATTTTACAAATGGATTGCTCCGTTATCATTTTGTAAAAAAAAATAATAATGAATATACCAGTAAAGACTTTGGTTTAAGTTTTTTTAAACAGAACGGCAAACTGCTTTTAACAAATAACATTGATGCTACCAGTAATTATTTAACACAGGTTGCTGATGAGCTTTTTGCAAAAAAATTATTTATTACAAAAACAGCACTTAAAAAAGCAATTGATGCAAAAAGCCATCTGGCAGTTTTTATGGCAGCTAATAATTTTTTAAAGCAAGATGGTATTGTTGCAGGAAATTTTGACAAAAATAAAATTGAAATCAGCACTGCACTTTTGCCAATCAGTCAATACAATTTTACAGAAAATAATTTTAGTTTCAGCAGCAATTCGCTTTGTACTATGGGATTTGTACAGCCCACTCCGGCATTGTACAACTTACTAAACGACAGCAGTAAAAATAAAATTTCAAAAGCACTTAGTATAAATATTGATTCCTTTTTCCTGAAAAGTAATAAGAGTTATGAAATGGATATTGCAGCTATTAAACCCAGGGTTGATTCTGCCATTACTTATACCTATGATGACGATTTTAATAAAATAGAAAAAGTAGTAGTAAATAACATACAGGAACCCAAATACAATTTTAATATTACCGGTGACAGTATTGGCAACATCTACAACTATTTTTTAAGAAGTAACAAGCTTGAAAAAACAGTTTCCGGCCAACTCTTTACTGCCATACCATTGGTGAAATCCTATTGCAATATTAAAACCGGAAATCTCTTAAATATTTCTTCCGAAAATTATCTGCCCCAACCCGAAGACAAAAGCATTAGCTGTATTTTTTTTATTAATCTGCTGCTCTCTAAAATCCCACCGGAATTACTTAAATACTTACCAGATGATGTAAATAAAGTAATTGCCAATATTGAATCAATACATTTGAAAGTAAATAAAACTAACGAGCAAATTATATTCAATTGTATTGTAAAGAAAAAGAAGAACAATTTGCCCATTTTAAAATTGTAACCAATGAGTCAGCATATTGCCCACATAGCTTTAGTAGTTAACAACTATGATGAAGCCATTAAATTCTATACCGAAAAATTAGAGTTTACGCTTATAGAGG
>JAYSTT010000471.1:0-15669 GCA_043719495.1 Ferruginibacter sp.
AACAGCAAAACCTTTTGGAGGCAGTTCGTAACCACTTGGCGGATCCAGTTTTACCTGCTCGCCTTTATTATTGGTTAAGGTATCTGTTAATGGATTAAAGTCTAAAGAACCTGCAATAGCCATTGCGGTAACCAGTTCCGGCGAACCCACAAATGCAAAAGTGTTGGGGTTCCCATCGGCACGTTTTGCAAAGTTTCTGTTGAAAGAATGAACGATGGTATTTTTTTCTGCCTTCTCTGCACCAACTCTTGCCCACATACCTATACATGGGCCACAGGCGTTGGCAAAAACGTTAGCACCAATTTTATCAAACACACCTAAAAAACCATCTCTTTCAATGGTGTAACGAATTTGTTCACTGCCCGGGTTGATATTGAATTCTGCTTTTAAGGTTAAACCTTTATCGGTTACCTGTTGTGCTAAACTTACCGCACGGCTGATATCTTCGTAAGAGGAGTTGGTGCAACTACCAATTAAACCTACTTCAATTTTTGTAGGCCATCCGTTTGCGGCAGCCGCTGCTTTCATTTGAGAAATTGGTGTAGCTAAATCGGGAGTGAATGGCCCATTTAAATGTGGCTCTAAAGTATTGAGATCAATTTCAATTACCTGGTCAAAATATTTTTCGGGACTTGCATACACTTCAGCATCACCGGTTAAATGTGCGGCTATTGAATCAGCAGCTGCAGCAATTTCCTCACGGCCGGTAGCTTTTAAATAGCGGCTCATGCTTTTGTCGTAACCAAAAGTAGAAGTGGTGGCACCAATTTCGGCACCCATATTACAAATGGTTCCTTTACCGGTACAACTCATGCTGGTAGCACCTTCGCCAAAATATTCCACCACAGCACCGGTTCCACCTTTTACAGTAAGAATGCCAGCCACTTTTAAAATAACATCTTTAGGTGCAGTCCATCCATTTAATTTACCGGTTAATTTTATACCAATTAATTTCGGCATCTTTAATTCCCATGGCAATCCTGCCATTACATCACAGGCATCTGCACCACCCACACCAATAGCAATCATTCCTAAACCACCTGCATTTACAGTATGGCTATCTGTACCTATCATCATACCACCGGGGAATGCATAATTTTCCAATACTACCTGGTGGATGATACCAGCGCCGGGTTTCCAAAAACCGATACCATATTTGTTACTTACACTTGCTAAAAAGTCAAATACTTCACTGCTTTCTGTTACAGCTCTGCTTAAATCTGTTTTGCTGTTTACTTTAGCTTCTATTAAATGATCGCAATGAACTGTGGAAGGAACGGCTACTTTAGTGCGGCCGCTCTGCATAAACTGCAATAAAGCCATTTGGGCAGTTGCATCCTGCATAGCCACACGGTCTGGTGCAAAATCCACATAATCTTTTCCTCTTTCATAAGCTTTTGTTGCCTTTCCCTCAGTAAGATGGGCATACAAAATTTTTTCTGTTAGCGTTAAAGGTTTGCCGGTTGCTTTACGTGCCGCTTCAATTCTGGTTGCAAAATTGGCGTATGTTTTTTTAATCATTTCAATGTCGAAGGCCATGATGAAATATGATTTAGTGCCTTTGGATTAAGGCTTGATGATGAAAGATGCAAATTTACTGAAACTCTACCATTATTTAAAGTGCTTGTTTATAGAAAAAAATGTGCTTAAATTAGCACTATGAACAGATTTAAATATTTTATCGAGTGGCATGTTTTTGGAGTATGCACAGCTATTGGCGAAAAAATGGGCATTGCCACATCTACTATACGCAAAAATTTTATCTACATATCCTTTTTAACCATGGGCTCTCCGGTTATCGTTTATTTTTTTGTAGCCTTTTGGATGAATGTTAAGCGGTACATCCTTAATGCAAGGCGTAATCCCTTACGATATCTTTAAAAACCTTTGTTGTTTTATCGTCTGACATTTTATTTTAAATGGTTCTATTTAATATTAATCATATTAATTATAAACAATTGCTGCAGGATTTAGCGGTTGCATTTAATATTGGTTTTAACCACGATGATTTTTTAATAATTACCCCGCCTGCTGGTACAGGTATTTTTAAAGCTATAAATTTATTTGATGAGCTTCAGGTTTTATTAGTTGATGCTACCTTTAATGAAAGTATAATAACTGTTAGAGAACGATCTGATAACAGATATTTTGTATTACATTTTGATGATGTTATTATTGGCGAAACAACCACGTGGAAAGTAGATGATGAACAATTGCAAAAATCAAATACACGTCACGCTTCAGCAAGACTTACCAGTAATATTTTTATTAATAAAGAAGAAATACCTGCAAATCTGCATATCCGATCAGTGAAAATATTATTTAACGAAAAGTGGCTGAAAAAATACCTGGGTTTGAATGCTGAAGATGATGTACTTCAAAAATATTTAACGCTTAAAACAGAAAGTTTTGATATTGAACAGCTGGATAACGACTACCTTAAATTGATGGATGAATTGTGGGTTGCTAAAAAAGACGATCCTGTACAGAATATTTTTTTGCAAAACAGGGTTGCATTATTAGTGGAGCGTTTTTTTACCAGGTTATACAGTAAATCAAATCTGCTCCAGGGAAAATTTAATCTTTCCCCGGAGGTAATAAAAACACTGATAAAAGTGGAGTACCTGTTAATTAATGATTTTAGTAAACAACCACCAACTATTGATGAATTTTCAAGACTGGTTTCTATGAGCAGTACTAAATTAAAAAGGTCTTTTAAAAGTCTGTATGGCGATAGTATTTATTCTTACTATCAAAAGCAAAGGCTGCATAAAGCAAATGAATTATTATCAAGTGGCAACTACTCGGTAAAGCAGGCAGCAGAAGCAGTGGGATATAATAGTGTATCTAACTTTAGCCTGGCTTTTAAAAAGCATTGCAAAAAAATACCGGGAAACATTATGCCCGAAAAGTCATAGATTTAGCTAAGATTTTAACCTTATCACATTGTTTAAATTTTCTTACAAATATTGTAATCATATTGAGTATTTGGATAAACTGGCAAAGTTTACCGGTGTGGATGTAATTAATAATACATTATTATTGCCCCCTTCCGTTGGAACCGGTTATATAAAAGCGATTGAATTGGCTAACGGCCTTCAGGTATTAATAAATGAATGTGTTATTAGTGAAGATGTAAGTTTTTGCCGCCAGCCTGTTGCCGATGAATCTTATACATTACGGTTTGATGAGGTAAAGAATATGAAATCATTATCAATTCAGATTGACGAAGATAAACTTAATGACAACGAAATATTTTATTCAGGGGCATTTTTAACCAATTCACTTTCCGATTTTTCTTATACAGCCAGTGCAGGCCTGGAAGACCGATGCATTAATATTTATTTTACGGCAGAATGGCTGAGAGATTATGCCGGTATTGCAAGCTCGGACGAAGCTTTTAAAAAATACCTTTCTTTAAAAACAGCCACACTTAATTTTGAGGTATTGAATTTTGAATACCGGGCACTGATGGAAGATATCTTTGAAATAAAAGAGGATCACCCCATGCAAAAAGTAATGTTACAAAACCGTATAATGCTGTTACTGGAAAAATTTTTCCGCAGCCTTTATAACAGGATGGGAGAAAATAAGAGTACTACTATTAATGATATCACTATAAAAAGAATAATGCAAGTAGAATCAACATTGGTTAGTAATGTTTTTATACCTCCTCCAACCATTCCTGAACTTGCCCGTACCGCAATGATGAGCGAAACAAAGCTGAAAAATATTTTTAAAGCAGTATATGGCCATGGCCTTTATGAGTATTACCAAAAAAACCGAATGTTAAAGGCAAGGCAGCTTTTGCGCTTAAAAAAATACTCCGTAAAAGAAACCGGGATGGCACTTGGGTATAAAAACCTCAGTAATTTTACTATTGCCTATAAAAAAGAATTTAATATGCTGCCAAGTGAAATGTAGTTATTTACATTTGTTTTATGCCTTTTGCAGTTATTAGTGTGTCGGATGTACACATACTTTAACTATTTGTAGCATTATTTTTGTTAAATAAGTACAACGCCCCGTTTTAAAATCTATAATTCAATTTGTGCCGGTTACAAATTACAGTTACTGATTAATCCTATATTGTTGAACCCCGATTTTCGGGGTTTTTTTATAATACGGCTTTCCTGATCCGGATTAATTTTTCCAATAAAGGTTCCAGTAAATCTAATTTAAGCATATTGGCACCATCGCTTTTTGCAATGGTGGGGTTAGGGTGTGTTTCAATAAATAATCCATCAGCACCGGTTGCAATGGCAGCTTTGGCAATGGTTTCAATTAACTGCGGATTTCCTCCGGTTACCCCGCTTGTTTGATTAGGTTGTTGCAACGAGTGAGTGCAATCCATGATTACAGGCACACCAATTTCTTTCATCCAGGTGATATTTCTATAGTCTACCACCAGATCCTGATAGCCAAATGTGTTGCCCCTTTCAATAAGCCCTACTTTATTGTTTCCGGCATTTTTTATTTTTTCCACCGCAAATTTCATGGACGGGCCACTTAGGAATTGCCCTTTTTTTACATTTACAATTTTGCCTGTGGCTGCAGCAGCCAGTAATAAATCGGTTTGGCGGCAGAGGAAGGCGGGTATTTGTAAAATGTCAACATATTTTGCTGCTTCGGCAGCTTCGTCGTGTGCATGAATATCCGATGTGGTAGGGATGTTATATTTTTCGCCTGCTTTTTTTATCATCGCTAAACCATTTTCATCTCCCACACCAGTAAAAGACGAGGCAGATGTTCTGTTGGCTTTGCGGTACGATGCTTTAAAAATATACGGTATGCCTAAGTTTTTACAAATGGTGCTTACTTTATCTGCCACTTCCATTACAATATCTTCACTTTCCACTACACAAGGGCCGGCAATTAAAAAGAAGTTATTTTTATTGTATTGCTGCTGTACAAATAAGTCCTGTAAATATTTTTCCATACTGCAAAAATACTAATGTCCTATTGCTTTAAGAAACTCTTCTTTTTTTCTTCGGGAAACATCTACATAATTACCATTTTGTAATTCTATCTGGCCGCCATCACCTTTAATGTATCTTTTTATGTAATTGAGGTTGATGAGGTGAGAGTGATGTGTGCGGAAGAAAATACTTTCGGGCAATATATCTTCAAATTCTTTTAAAGTTTTAGAGGCTGTTATTTTGGACTTATCCGAAAAATAAATAAAAGTATAATTGCTGTTTGCTTCCAGGTGAATGATGTCGTTGATGTCAAAAAATAAAAGACCCTCTAAAGTAGGGATCGCTAATTTGTTTAATTGTTTTTTAGGGTGCTGCATATTTTGCTGCAGTAATTCTACTTGTTTTTTGGTTTGATTATTCTCTTTGGCATCAATTTTTTCAATAGCGGTTTTTAATTCTTCAATATCAATAGGTTTTAGCAGGTAATCAAAAGCTGCATACTTGATTGCCTTAATGGCGTACTGGTCGTAAGCAGTGGTGAAAATTATATGAAAATTTTTCTCCCGCAGTTCATTCAGCATTTCAAAACCATTCATGCGAGGCATTTCAATATCTAAAAAAATTAATTGAGGTTTATGGTGCTGTATCAGCATCAATGCTTCCTGCCCGTTTGTAGCTTCAGCCAATAATTTTATTTGAGGGCAGTAGGCCAAAAGTTTTTCTCTTAATGCCAGCCTGCCTTTGGCTTCATCATCTATAATTATTGCTGTTATCATACTACATTATGTTTAAGTAAACTTTTACTTCGGTGCCTGTTGCAATATCATCTTTATACAAATCAATTATCTGTACGGATGCGGTTTCTTCTTTGTTAAACAATTTAATTCTGTCGTAACTCATTTGTATACCATAATGCGATTCTTTGTTTTGCATAATTTTTTCTGCTGCTGCTCTTCCAATTCCATTATCGGTAATACTATATTGTATTTTATCATCTATTTTTTTTATTTCTACTGTAAGCAGCCCTTCATTTCCTTCTTTATTTCTTAGGCCGTGCAGAATTGCATTTTCTACAAAAGGCTGCACAATAAGCGGCGGTACTTTATAATCATCCTGCAACAGCATATCATCTGCTTTTACGGTTGCGGTAAACTTATTTTCATGCCGAAATTGTTCCATCTCGATATACAGTTTCAGGGTTTCCAGGTCTTTTGTAAGTGGGATGGTATCCTGTTTTGAACTGTCTAATATATTACGGATGAGTTTGGCAAATTTATTCAGATATACGGTTGCATGATATTTATCGTTGCTCTGTATCAGCGCATCAATGCTGTTGATGCAGTTAAAAATAAAATGCGGATTCATCTGGCTTTGCAATGCTTCTAATTTTGCTTTTGAAAGCTGCTCATTCATGCTGTACATTTCAATATGCGATTGCTGTAGCGATTGTTCCGCTTCTATTGATTTTATTTTGTTGGCCATCAACGTGGCAATGGTATTTAAAATCTGCAGGTGCTGAGCAGTAAAAAAATTCTTTTCGTGGTGTTCGCAGTCTATCACTCCCAGCAGTTCGTTATTATACATTACCGGCACCGATATTTCACTTAACCTCACCATTTCATCGGCTCTGTAACGGCTGTCTTTGGAAGTATCTGGAATCAGCACAGGTTCTTTTGTCTGCATTACATAACCCACTACACCCTGGCCGGGCATTACATCAAAATATTGTTTGTTAATTTCTTCTACTGAACCTTTGGGGCCAAAGCCCGCCTGCTGTATCATTTTAGTTTTACCGCTGTTCCATAAATAAATCATACAGTCCACAAACCCAATACGGCCAATAAGGTTTTTGGCAGTGTCCCACAAAACATCATCCACTTTATTTTTATCAATTAATGAGGAGGAAAAATAATTGATGATCTGTTCCAGCTCTAATTTGCTTTTATATTGCTCTGCATTTAACTGCTGCACCTTTAGTTTTTCTGTTGCAATGGCTTTAAAACTTTTTATCCGCCCCCGTATAAAAAGAAAACCGAGTAAGAGGATGCTAAAAGCCATCATGCAAATAAACCACCATGTTTTCCACCAGGGCGGGGCAATAATTATGTTGAACGAAGTAATTTCGCCGCCACTTTCCCCCTGTTCTGCTTTTACTTCAAAAATATATTCGCCGGGCTGTAAGTCTGTATAACTGGCAAAACGTTTTGTGCCATTATTTACCCAGTCTTTATCGATGCCATTGAGGCGGTAATAATACTTGGTTTGTTGTACTCCCGAAAAATTAAGTACAGCAAATTCTATGGTGAAAAAATTTTCTTTATAAGAGAGCCGGACAGGTTTATTTTCATGCAGCAAAGAATCAATAAGCACAGGTTTATCAAAAAGTTTAAAATCCGTTATTTCAATTTTGGGGTTAAGGTTATCTGGATAGGCCGCTTTATAAGGAAAAAAACTGATGGCTTCAGTACCCGTAAATGTAAGCCATTGCCCATCCTGCAAGGGATAAAAATTATTGGCCGTAAAGGAAGATTTTATAAGGCCTGCCTCCATACTGTAAGGAATAAATTTTTTGTTGGCCGGGTTAAATTTATACAAACCATAGTCTGTTGTAAACCATATATATCCGGCGGTGTCTTTTTTTATGGCGTAAATAGTATTAGAGGGCAATCCATCGGCAGTAGTTAATGCTGAAAATGTTTTTGTTCTTTTGTTAAAGAAATTTAACCCGCCATAAATTGTTCCGATAAGTAAAGTACTGTCGTTAAGTTCTTCAGTGCCCTGGCATTTTTTTGAGGAAATGCTGTTTGCATTATTTTTATCAGGCAACCAGGTATTGATATAAACCATTTTATCCAGGTCAAATTCTTTAAACCCTTCTTCTGTGCTAACCCAGCAATGTTGGGCTTTATCAATAAAAATATTGCTTACGGGGCTATAGATTTTTACCGTATCCCGACATGCAAAAAATTTTTGCTGTTGCTTATCCCATTTTACAATTTCGCCACTGTGTAATCCAAAAAATATATTGCCTTTATTATCTTTTTTCATACAACGGATAGTAGAGTTTTCTATTTCTGCCGGATGCAGGGTTTGTATTGTACCTTTCGTCAGGTTATAAATCATCAGGTAGCCTTTCTGGCATCCCGCCCACAAAAACTTATCATCAACCTGCACAAAATCCCATACATGATTTTTTGGGTTGATTGATTCAGCGAAAAGTATATTTTTTTTAAAATGAAAATTGTTATCATAAATAGCCATACCTCCACCCCATGTACCAATAAAAATATCGCCACCGGTTGTTTGTATAAAATTCTCAATTTCATTTTTACTGATGGTTAAATCACTGTTTTCTTCGTGCCGGATAGATTTAAAATATAGGCGGTAAGGATTAAAAATGCTGATGCCATCATCTGTACTTACCCAAATATTCTCTTCCTTATCCTGAAAAAGCCTGTTTATTTTATAATTATATTGAATGCCATTGCTGTTCTTCTCCTGGGCTATACAATAATCAAAATTATCTTTCTCCCTGTTATAACGCAGCAAACCTGCATTCTCTGTCCCTATCCATATAGTATTATTATCATCTTCCAGCATGTAATTGACCACCAAGCCAGCAGTAGATACTTTGCTGCCCTGTTCAATTTTTTTTAATGTTTTTAAAGAATAACTGCTCACTTTTTTTGTTTTGCAATCGTACTTATATAAAAAATAACCCCAGGTAGTTACCCAAATATCCTGGCGGTGGTCAATCATCACAAATCTTACCGGATTTTTATTTTTTCCATTAAACACAGCTTGAAGTAAGGGATGCTGCTCAGGATTTATTAATGATGTCCATACTTTCTTATTTTTTTTATCAAATAATAAAAGTTGTGGATCAATCGCAATCCAGGTGTTATTGTTACTGCTGTCGGTAGCCATCCAGGAAGTATTTTTTGTATTTGCTGAAAGAAAGTTTTGACCATAAAAAGTATATTTTTTACTAATACTGTCAAAATAATAAGCAGCATTTTGTCCCACCAGCCATTGGTCGCTATTTTTTTGCTGATAGTGAGTGTAGGAAGAAGCTGAATCAGTTAAAAAATTTTCAGGATTATAAAATGTAAATTTATTTTTGGAAAACTCTTTTTTTTGAAACCCGGAACTGGTATATACCAATAGCAGTTTATTTTTTTTATCGGCAACTATATATGCACCTGGTACAAACGATTCTGCAGGGTTAATTAATGCTGCCGTATAATTAATAAAATTTACACCATCATACCGTTGTATCCCGTTAATGCTGGCTATCCACATAAAACCCTTATCATCCTGAGTAATGGAGTACACTTGATTGTGCAGCAACCCATCTGCCTGTGTAATATGGCGAAAAGGGTAACTAAAAGGTTGCTGTGCTTTTATACCTGTGGCAATAAAAAAGAAAAGAACAAATAATATATTCAGGCGGTTATTGCACATATTTAAAGTTACCCGAAATTTATTATTTGTAAAGATTGATTTTGAATGCCGCCTGTTATAGAACTATCGAACAGGAACCCCATGTTTGGTGGCTGCCGCTTTTGTCCGTCCGATGATGTGTCCACAGGAAAAAGGCCGCAAAACCGAATTGGTCCTAAAAGCTAAAACTGTCACCCAACGAAATATCTTGTCATCTTAGAAACCGTAGTTCTAAAATTTCGTTTTTGTCATTTTGAAGCAGTTGATTTTATAACCGTATTCTGCCCGGCAGAAAGTAGCCATTGCCTATTTTTCTTAACAAAAACCAAAGTCAAAAGGTCATCTGCTTCTGGCATTTTATTATTTCCATGATTTATTCCGTCTGGTGGAAAAAATTCGCCTACATGGCAAATCAAATTTACAACTGCTACTTTGGGTGTCAGAAATCTAATTTTTGTACTTTTTTTTGTAAATGGGACACCCTTAAAAATAGTATCAAAAATATTTTGATGAGCCATTTTTACTTCTGCTCTTCCTTTCCACCACATTCCAACAATATTTACCCATTCTACATCTTCTGTTGTGTAAGTGTCCATATTCTTAAAGTCGTGAGTATTCCAATCAGAAACTAATTGGGTAATTTGTTTTTCGATTGCCTTTTCATTGTCTTGTGCATAAGTAATTTGTGCTATCAAAAGAAATAAACTAATAAAGATTGGTTTGAAATTTGTCATAGTATTTATTTTAAACTGTTAGTTGTAATGAGTTCTCCTGTGGTAGCCACCAACAATGATTATTCTGCGTACCAACAATGCTATTTTTTTTTGCTGCAAGCTTATTTGTGTTCTACATATTGCTTTCTAAATGCTTTTAATTCCTGCTTTTTATTTTTTGAAGTACTGCTTAAAATTTTATTAAGCCTGTCAATTGGACTTAAGGGCTCAACTTCTTTGGCAGTAGATGGCATTATTGTTTTATCAAAATCATCGTCCTTATCTCCGCAGTTTTGATAGGTGAATGTTATGTTCCTGTTTCTATGTATAAAACTGGCTCTGTCAAAATAATAAGCATGGGTTACATAATTATGTATGCCAGTTTGTATTCTGGTTTTTGCAGGGTCATAATCATTAATAAGGAAAGGTTCTCCTTCATCATAAAAAATTACCGAATCCTGCGATAGCAATCTTTTATTAAAAGCCTGCCATTCGGGAAACGGAAAACCAAACTCTACGCCTTTTAGCGCAAGGTAGGGGTTACGGTTGGGGATATCATATTTATGATGGCTCTCCAAAATTAAATCCGGACCGAGATAAAAATCGATACGGGTATTAAAGCCCCTGTTGTTATAAAAGTACCTGCTGTGGGTATCAGCTACAATATCATCCTGGTTTATCATCTGCCCTTTTACATTATACATGAAATAAATATCAGCCACTAATTCTCCGCTTAATTCATCATGGCCGGTAATATGGGCAATAAAATTGCGGGCATAATAAAATTTGTAATTAACATTACCCGGAAAAGTTTGTGTGAGGTGCGTTTTTATTATTCTGTTTCTATTATTATACATCATCTGGTAGTCAATAAAGTCGCCACCGCCATAATCAATATGCCATTTATCTGCCAGGCCTTTATTGTTATAATGAAATTCATAAAATTGGCTGTTGCCAAAATCTACATGGCGAAGCTGGCATTTATTATCATCATCATCTCGCCTGGAAACCTGCTCATCCAGTGCATCATTCACTACTGGTAATTGTGCTGTTTCTTTTTTACAGTTAGAAAAAAGCAGTACCGTTAAAACCAAACCGCTAAGGGCTTTTAATAAATTCTTTTTCATAATTGTTTTTTTATTTGTTGAAATAATTTGAGTACATCTTTAAGTGTATTTTTTTTAATCAGCATAAACACAAACTTTTACTGCTTAATAAACTTTATCGTTTGTGTTTCTGTATCGCTGCTTACGGTTAATAAATACACACCTGCATTTAGCAACCTGGTATCTATATGTTTTAATCGGGTAGAAATATTTTGCTGCAACATAATCCTTCCTCCTGCATCTGTTATTTTTAATGCAGTATAATTGGTAAGCCCATCTATATACAATTTATCTTTTGCAGGATTTGGATAAATTACCAGAGAAGATTTTGTGCCGGATTGTAATACCACCACTTTGCTGAAAGCTTTTTTACCATCTAAATCCTGCTCAACAACCCGGCTACCAGTATTTGTAACATGCTGCACACATATCCGGTTCCAAAAACTTGCGGCGGTACTGTCATCAATATAAGTGATATAAAAACCCGTTGGCACTATCGGTAGCTGCCACAGGCCTGCCACGATAATCGAGATTGCCGGAGCTTAGGATAGAATAGAATAGTGCTGTTCGTTAGGTCCATTTACTACGGGCATCCCATTTGCTGCCCAAAGCTGTACACCGTTTTTATCATACTTCTGTGCATAAATATCTTTTTTGGTGGTTGCCATATTCCGGTCATCTTCCCAAATAACAAAGTAGCCACCATCCGGATAACTGTTTATTACGATTGCATTTTGTTGGGCACTCACAGTGGTACATACCGGCATGTGCAGGCTGTCATAAAATTGATTATTGGTATTGCTCCATTGGGCAAAGCAATTCAAAATAAAAATTAAGCAGATAAAAGTGAATAGTATTTTCATAATGAATAATTTTTTCAAATTTCTATTTTTTATTATGACGATTAAAGCCAGATTGAGCCAATAGCAGAAATGAGTGAGCCGGAGGTGGTGGAAAGAATTTTTCTCTTTACATTTGACAATTATTAATTATTATGCTTAAAGAAAAAATATTAGTTATTGGCGCCAGCGGGCAAATAGGAGTAGAGCTTACGCTTGCCCTACGTAAGATTTATGGCAATGCTAATGTAGTAGCCAGCGATTTGAGAGAACAAAATCCTTTGCTGGAAGGAACCGGCCCGTATGTAAGTTTGGATGTTATGAATAAAGAAATGCTGCATGTACAGGTGATTCGGCAAAATTTTACACAGATATATCTGCTGGCTGCAATACTATCTGCTACCGGCGAAAAAAATCCAAATCTTGCCTGGAACTTAAATATGACTGGCCTGCTGAATGTTTTGGATATAGCAAGAGAAGAAAAAATAAGTAAGGTGTACTGGCCAAGTAGTATTGCCGTATTTGGCCCAACATCACCCAAACAAAATTGCCCACAGCAAACAATTATAGAACCAAGTACAGTGTATGGCATCAGTAAATATGCAGGCGAATTCTGGTGTAATTATTATCATCAAAGATTTGGGTTAGATGTAAGAAGTTTGCGTTATCCCGGTTTAATAAGTTATAAAAGTGCACCCGGTGGTGGCACTACTGATTATGCAATAGAAATTTTTCATGAAGCATTGGAAGAAAAAAAGTACGAATGTTTTTTAAAAGAAGATACTTACCTGCCAATGATGTATATGCCCGATGCCATAAGGGCTACCATAGAATTAATGGAAGCACCTGCCAATAAAATTTCTATCCGTACGGCATACAATATTTCGGGCATGAGTTTTTCGCCAAAAGAAATTGCTGCCGAAATAAAAAAACATATCCCTGCATTTGAAATAAATTATAAACCCGATTACAGGCAAGCTATCGCTAACAGTTGGCCGCAAAGTATTGATGATGCCGTGGCAAGAAAAGACTGGGGATGGCAGGAGGAATATGATTTAAAAAGAATGGTGAAAGATATGCTGGATAATTTATAGGATGAGATATCAGGCATTTTTATAAGTAATTTTTATTTTTTTATTTTTGTTTTTATTATATTTGATTAGTATTTAATTTTTAACCCAAAACTATTTTATTATGAAAAAAATCTCGATCTTTTTATTGCTTTGCTTTTTATTGCAAACATTTTTTTTAACTGCTGCTGTTGTACCATCAGTTGGCAATCCAGCGGCAAAAGAAAATTCTTATCAACAAAAGGTGGAGATGCTTAAAAAAATTGCTGCGATGAATGTAAAAGAATTTGAAGCTTTTACAGGTAAACACATGAATTTTATTGAGAGGGCATTATTTAAAATTGAACAAAGAAAATTAAACAATTCAATTGACCAAGCCGGAAATATTACCAATAAGAAATTGGATAAGTATTTACACAAATCATCAGATAATAGTTCTGGATTTCATTTGGGTGGCTTTGCTTTAGGTTTTTTACTTGGATTAATTGGTGTACTAATTGCATATCTAGCTTTTAAAGACGATAATAAACAAAATAGGATTAAATGGGCATGGATAGGCACTGCGGTTATTGTGGCAATATCACTTGCATTAAGATTGGTTTTATTGTAAATTGGGAGTTTTAAATATTACATTTAGCCAATTAAAAAGGTCAATTATTTTATATCATAAAAACAAGTGTCCATATAATTATTTTATTTGGATGCTTGTTTTAATTTTCCTAATTATATCAACTTATGCTCATAAGCATATTTAATCAATCCAATTACGCCAGATGTTTTTGTTTTTCTGAAAATATTTTTACGGTGGGTTTCCACAGTTCGTTCACTTAAAAAAAGCGATTCGGCAATTTGTTTATTGTTATTTTCTTTTTCAATAAGTTGTATAATTTCTATTTCCCTTACAGTAAGGTGAGCCTCATCCGATTCTTTTTTTAGTTCACTGGCTTTGGTCATTTCCTGCAGAACCTCCTCACTAAAATAAATACCTCCTTTAGAAATTTTTTCAAGTGCTTCAATCAATTCTTTTTTACCAATATTTTTTAAAACATACCCCGCAATATCAGCATCGTCAATCATCTGGTTTACTAAGTCGCCCTGGCCACTCATGCTGAGTGCCAGTATTTTTATTTCAGGAAATTTTTGGTGTATGACTTTAGAAAGTTCAGCACCGTTCATTCCCGGCATCATTACATCGGTTAATACAATATCAACTTTTGCTTGGGCTAATAATTGAAGCATCTGCACAGGTTGTGTGCATTCAATCACTACCTTAAACTGGTCATATCCCTGCAGTAAGGATTTTAATCCATCAATTACTATTTGATGATCATCAACAATGGCTAAAGAAATTTTATGAGTTTTCATTCTTATTTAAATGTACTAAAAAGATAGTAATAAGAAAGAAAAACGCTCTTTTTGTAAAGAAATTGCTTCCTTATAATCAGTATATAAATTATAAGCCTAATACTTCTTTCATGGAGTAAATACCCTTTTTAGTATACAGAAATTCTGCTGCCAAAACGGCCCCGGTTGCAAATCCAGTGCGGCTGTGTGCTGTATGTATAATTTCTATATCATCAATTGATGAACTGTATTTTATTGAATGAGTACCCGGGGCAGGGTCAATTCTTTTACTGATTATTGAAAGCTCATTAGGATATTTTGTCGGCCCATTTATCCACTTCTTTTTGGCAGGTATTTTTTCTAAAATCTGTTCGGCCAGTGTTATGGCAGTGCCACTTGGTGCATCTTTTTTTTGCGTGTGATGAATTTCATCCATACTAACTTCATAATTAGTTTGGTTACTCATTAACTGAGCTAATTTTTTATTTAATTCAAAAAATATATTTACACCAATACTAAAATTGCTGGCATATAATAAAGCGCCATTCAATGCTTCGCATTTAGCTTTAATAATGGGCCATTGATCCAGCCACCCGGTACTTCCGCTTACAACAGGAATTCCGGCATCAAGGCATTTTGAAATATTTTCTACAGCACTGAGTGGACCGGTAAATTCAATGGCAATATCACATTGCTTTAAATTTTCTTTTGTAAGGTTATCAATATTGTTGATGTCTATTTTTAAAACTGCTGTATGGTTTCTTTGCAAAGCAATTTCTTCTATTGCCTTACCCATTTTACCGTAACCAATTAATGCAATTTTCATTTTTTTATAAAGATATTTTGTAAGTTGTTATGATGAAGATAATTATTTTGAATGGGGTTTACCTATGTTTAAAATGAGGCTTATACCGTTGCTGTTTGCCATTGGGCTATAACCCGGTTTTATTTGCAGGCTAAGGTTATCACTTACATCAAAAGTTTTTAGATGAGCATCTACAGCAGCATCAACCACATTTAATCCCCAAAAAACTATAAAAAATAAAACAGAGTAATCTACATTTTGCCTCACCTGGTTTCTAAAAGTTTTTATTCGTTCGGGCTGGCTGCGTACACTGTAATATGGTTCAGGAATTAAAATGTTATTGGAATCATTTCCATCAATTGCATTTTTATAAGCATTGTTGGCTTCTTTAAATTGTTTTACATTTCTAAGAAAAATGTAAGCAGTAGTG
>JAYSTT010000472.1:0-2677 GCA_043719495.1 Ferruginibacter sp.
ATTGCTTTATTTCCAGATCAGAAAAAATTGATTATTTCCTGTAGTGACCCACTTAAGCCCAATTGGTATATCTATGACATAAAAGGAGATTCTCTTACAAATGGAAGAATATTTAATTCAGTTTCAGGTTATGATAAATCACTTAAAGGTTCACCAGATGGGTTAAAGATTGATAAAAACGGGAATGTATTTGCAACAGGCCCCGGAGGGGTTTATATTTTTAACAGCGAAGGGAAAAAACTTGGGCTACTGAAATTAAATAATGCAAGCAGTAATTGTGCATTGTCTGCTGACGAAAAAACACTGTACATAACTAATCATATGTTTGTGCTTAAATTTAAAATGAGAGATTAAAACTATCACTTCACAAGCTTTTTTATTGTGGGTAGTTATGGAAATTATTATCGCTTCAATTGGTTTGGCTGGAGCATAATACTTAAATTTTTATAAAAAGCAGCACTCTCTTAATTATAAATATTCTGCAATAAAATTTTCAAGGTACAAGTGTTATAAATTGAAATTTATCTATTCCTTTTCAACTTAAGGTAATCTAAAAAATAAACAACCTTTACTGTAATCTCATTGCTATGAGGGTTGCTGATTGATTTATCCAGATTTTTAAAGTAAGAGGTATTGCTATAGGCGTTAATATCTGAATTATTCCCTAATGCGTTTTTCCAGGCAATGATTATGCGGCTGCCCAATAAAAAATCCCAGGTATAAAACATATCAATATTAAAAGTATTAAAATTAATATTCTCGTTAGGGCGAAAAGCTATCTCATTCCAGTAGCCATCATTTTTTAAATTATAAAAATTGGTGTTTTCTATCGCCGACCAGTAGTGCCTTGCCCTAACTGTTAGGTTCATTCTTTTTGTAAAATTATATTGAGCATTAATAATACTGGTATTTTGTTTGGATTTACGCCTGGCAATTATGGGCGAGCCATTGGGGTTGTTTACAAATGCCCATCCCCAGGTGCCTTTGTCTTGCGTTATAGCCATGCTAGTACTTACCTGAAATTTATCTGTGAACCTGTAGCGCAGGCCTAGTTCAGTTGTCCAGTAAGGATCATTAGGTAATGGCGATTCTGCTCCTCCCACATTATAACTGAAAAGTATTTTTTTCCTGCTGTCGGTATTGCCCTTTATACCAAAATAATAATAAGGGGTACGTTTAAGAAAGTAGCCTCTATAAGTATTGGAATTAACAAAATAATCATTGTACCAAATCGGGCTACTTTGAAAAATTAGGGTTGCGTCCCAAAAATTTCTAAATAAAAAAAATGCATTTGTGCTTACTTCTAAATTGGTCCAATTGAAGGGTTTAAACAAATAGGAATTAGAGAAACGTATTTTATAGATCTGGTTTATAAATTTTTTGGTGGGGTTTAAAAGGTTATAGCTTAATTCTCCATTGTATTGAAGGGTGTTGTTCCTGAGTAAAAACCCCAAATCATTGGGATCATATTTATCACTTTCCAGGTTAAAGCCTGTATTGTACCTTATAAGGCCACCTGTTTTGCCAAAGCCAGCAGTAGTTTTAAAACCATTTTTAGTTAAGCTGTTCCCCCAAACTGTACTGAATTTACCGGCAACAGAAAAATTATGCTTATTTTTTTTATCAAATAAAGATAAATCAACACTGGCAACATTAGCATTACGGGCATTGCCTTTACGTAAAACGTTTGTATTGGTAAAGCTTATCGAAGAGCGGTTTTTTAAAACCTGGTCAAAAACAATAATGTTATAATTAGTTAATGCTTCGGTTAAAATGCTCGAATCAGTTCCGTTTATAAGATTTAATAGTTTAGCATGCATTGGCGCAGCTACTGCGTTAAAAACTCCTATGCCCAGATTTTCTTTTGTGCGGCCCGAAATTTTTGTGGCATTATATAATCTTGTTATACCCGGATTTTTTTCAATGCTGTAATTTGGGTTATTCCCAAATTTGTGTAATACAGAAGAAGCACCAGCCGGCGCTGCACCAATTCTTCTTGAATAAAATAAACCTGCTTTATTAAACAAATCTGTGCCTTCGGTAAAAAAGGGCCGGTAATCCTCAAACTTTATTTCAAAAGGCGACAGGTTCAACAATAAATTATCGCTTTGCACCTGAGCAAAATCCGGAATCAAAGTCATGTCCAGGGTAAAACTTTCATTAATGCCATACTTAACATCCATGCCACCACTTTTTAAAACTTCAGTTACATGTCCTTTAGTGGTGGGAGAATTTCGGAAACCACTGGAAAGATAG
This sequence comes from Ferruginibacter sp., assembly GCA_043719495.1. Taxonomy (GTDB): domain Bacteria; phylum Bacteroidota; class Bacteroidia; order Chitinophagales; family Chitinophagaceae; genus Ferruginibacter. Next base: position 2,257 of record JAYSTT010000472.1, read on the forward strand.
GGTTGAAAAGATAAACGCAAAGGTGGTTTTATATCTCTTAGGCCAAGCCATATACCCCATTGATTTATATCGCCATTGATATTAGGGTTTTCTGGGTTCCAGATACTGGTTTCATTTTCTTTACGAACAAACCTGGAAAAATTAATTCCCCAGTCCTGTATGGTATTTTTAGAAAAACGTAAAGCACTGAATGGGATTTTTATTTCGGCCACCCATCCATCTTTTTTCAGGCTCACTTTGCTTTCCCAAACTGCATCCCAGGTTCTGTCAATTACAGATCCATTAGACTCTTTTGCATCGGCCTGAACCCCTGCAGCACTAACAAAAAAAACATAAGCATTTTGCTTGTCGTAATAGGTATCAAAACCCACCCCAAAATAATCCACATCTTTAAGCACATCCCTTGCAGTAACCTGTTTGC
>JAYSTT010000473.1:0-6476 GCA_043719495.1 Ferruginibacter sp.
TTAATTGACGATGCTAACGGTGTAACATTAGCCGCAGCTTCATCTAGGCAAAAAGATATTGCAGCACAAAAAGCACCTAAAATTGAAAAAGGTAAATTAGTTGGAGCTGCTATTGCAAACAAAGCGAAAGAATTAGGCATTACAACTGTAGTATTCGATCGTGGCGGTTATATCTACCATGGCCGTGTTAAAGCAGTTGCCGAAGGCGCAAGAGAAGGCGGGCTGCAATTTTAAGATTGCAGATTGCAGATTTGAGATTTATCTGCGGATCTAAAACAAATCTAAAATCTAAAATCGTAAATCTAAAATCGTAAATCGATATACTAAATGGCAAATTTAATTTTAAATAAAGTAAAGGCAGGCGATCTTGAGTTAAAAGACAAAGTGGTTGCTATTAATCGTGTGGTTAAAACAACCAAAGGCGGTCGTGCTTTTAGTTTTTCGGCCCTGGTAGTTGTGGGAAATGAAGCTGGTGTTGTTGGTCATGGCCTGGGAAAAGCTAAAGAAGTACAGGAAGCTATTACAAAAGGTATTGAAGATGCTAAAAAGAATTTGATTAAAGTCCCAATCATGCATGGCACAATACCTCACGAACAATTAAGTAAAGAAGGTGCAGCAAAAGTATTTATTAAACCGGCAGCACATGGTACCGGTGTAATTGCAGGAGGTAGTATGAGGGCAGTTTTAGAAGCAGCAGGCATTACGGATGTGTTAGCAAAAAATCTTGGATCGGCTAACCCTACCAATGTAGTAAAAGCAACTTTTAAAGCATTAGCTTCTTTACGTGAACCAATTGCGGTTGCAAAAACACGTAATATTTCTTTAAAGAAAGTATTTAACGGATAATTAAGGTTGACGGTTGATAGTTTTTAAACTCAAACCCTAAACTTCTAAACTCCTAAACTATAAGGAATGAAAAAGATAAAAGTAACACAGGTAAAAAGTGTAATCGACAGGTCGGAACGCCAGAAAAGAACTATGGTGGCCTTAGGATTAAAAAAAATGAATGCTTCTGTTGAAGTGGAAGCTACTCCGCAAATAGTAGGAATGGTTAATAAAGTAAGCCATCTTGTAAAAGTGGAGGAGTTGGCTTAATACTTTTTAATTAAAATAAATTATATAACAGCGAGCCCCGTTTACCCGGGGCGTAAGTTTAAAATAGGTACAATGAAATTACATACACTCAAGCCTGCAAAAGGCGCTACTCACAAAGAAAAAAGAATAGGTCGTGGCGAAGCCAGTGGTAAAGGCGGCACCTCTACCAAAGGTAACAAGGGCGGACAAAGCCGTGCCGGTTATAAAAGTAAGATGGCTCATGAAGGTGGTCAGATGCCTATTCAACGCCGTATTCCAAAGCGTGGCTTTAAAAATAACAACCGTATCGAGTTTAAGGTATTAAACCTTGGGCAAATTGATCATCTTTCTGAAAAATACGGTATCACAGAATTTAATTTGCAAAACTTATATATCAACGGAATTATCAGCCAGTATGATAGTGTAAAAGTTTTGGGTAATGGCGAAGTAAAAGGAAAATTTACTTTTAAAGTAAATGCAGTTAGTGAAAAAGCAAAAGCTGCTATTGAAGCAGCCGGAGGTTCTGTAGAGATAGTAAAATAATTTCACGATATTTGCCCGACCCACGCTTAGCGGGGTCATTTTTAATTTAGCGCAAAACATTTAAATAGCTTTAAATCTGTGAAGAAGTTTATTAAAACATTAAAGAATATCTGGAGTATAGAGGAACTGCGTAATAAAATTACCTTCACTCTTTTACTTATATTTATTTATATAGCAGGTACGCATATAGTGTTGCCGGGTATTAATCCCAATATATTAGCTGAATTGGCTAAAGGTAATTCAAAAACATCGGGAGGATTATTAGGTTTGCTTGATACATTTGTTGGAGGTTCATTTAACAGAGCTTCAATTTTTGCATTAGGTATTATGCCGTATATATCTGCATCTATCTTTATGCAGCTGATGACAATACTTGTTCCTCAGATTGCAAAAATTCAAAAAGAAGGCGAAAGCGGAAGAAAGAAAATTAATCAATGGACACGTTATCTTACCGTGGGTGTTACAGCTTTTCAGGCAATAGCATACATTACTTTTTTAACATCAACCTACGGGCAGGCTTTAATTCCAGCCTATAGCAGTTATTTCTGGATATCTACGGTGGTTATACTTACAGTAGGCACTTTGTTTGTAATGTGGCTGGGCGAAAAAATTACTGATAAAGGGTTGGGTAATGGTACTTCTATCATTATCATGATTGGTATTTTAAACAGGCTGCCCCAGGCAATTGTACAGGAGTGGGGGGCAAGAACAACACATGGCGCCGGTGGCTTATTAATTATGCTTATAGAAATTGTATTTCTTATTGCAGTAATTATGGGTTTAATAATGCTGATTCAGGGTACAAGAAGGGTTCCTGTAAATTATGCAAAACAAATTGTAGGTAACCGTCAGTTTGGCGGAGCAAGAAATTTTTTACCTCTTAAAGTAAATGCATCTGGTGTAATGCCAATAATTTTTGCACAGGCTATTTTGTTTTTAGTTGCATTTGTTACAGGATTAGGTAAAGCTACACAAGCCAGTTTTTTAAATGACCATACTAACGTTTGGTATATGCTTATTTATTCGGTTGCAGTAATTGGATTTACATTTTTATATACCGCTCTAATATTTAATCCTAAGCAAATGGCTGATGAATTAAAGCGTAATAATGGTTTTATCCCGGGTGTAAAACCAGGGCAACCCACTGCAGATTATATTGGCACTATTATGGACAGGATAACTTTACCGGGTGCTGTTTTATTGGCAATTGTGGGTATTTTACCTGGTTTGTGTCAACTTGTTTTTGTTGGTATGACTCAAAGCTTCTCCACATTTTTTGGAGGTACATCTTTACTGATTATGGTAGGTGTGGTATTGGATACCTTACAGCAAATAGAAACTCAGCTATTAATGCGTCAGTATGATGGGTTAATGAGCAGTGGAAGAATACAGGGCAGACAAGCTGCAACAACTATTTAAATTTTACTCTTCCCCTTTTGGGGACTTAAGAAAAATAATTAAGCCCCGACCAAAAACGTCGGGGTTTGTTTTAAACAGACATCAGAAAAAATAAAAATTAAAATAATTCCTTTTAGAGGATAGGGAAATGATTCATTATAAAACCAAGGCGGAAATTGAACTGATAAGAGAAAGCAGTTTACTGGTAAGTAAAACACTGGCAGAAGTAGCCAAAATTATCAGGCCCGGTATTTCTACTTTTGAACTGGATACATTTGCCGAAAAATTTATTTTAGATAACGGGGCATCACCTTCTTTTAAAGGCTATCAGGATTTTCCTTATGCCTGCTGCATGTCGGTAAATGATGCGGTAGTACATGGTTTTCCGGTAAAAGATATTTTAAAGGATGGCGATATTGTTTCTGTTGATGTAGGTGTTTTTAAAAATGGCTTTCATGGCGATAGTGCTTACACTTTTGCAGTAGGAGAAATTAGTGCCGAAGTAAAACAATTATTAAGGGTAACAAAGCAATCTTTGTATAAAGGGATAGAAAAAGCAATTCATGGCAACCGTGTAGGTGATATAGCTTATTCTGTACAATATTGTACCGAGAGGGAACATGGCTACGGGGTGGTAAGGGAATTAGTAGGGCACGGCCTTGGCAGAAAATTACACGAAGACCCCCAAGTACCTAATTATGGTAAAAGGGGTACAGGCGCTAAGTTAAAAGAAGGAATGGTAATTGCCATTGAGCCAATGATAAATATGGGGACGAAAAATGTTTATCACGATAAAGATGGCTGGACAATAAGAACCGAAGATGCTAAACCATCGGCACATTTCGAACATACAATTTGTATACAAAGAGGCAAAGCAGATATTTTATCTTCCTTTACCGAAATAGAAGCTGCTGAAAAAGCAAATCCCAATCTTTGCTCCGATTATTAATTGTTAATAGGTATTACTGGGTTATTAATTTAAATGTGTTATTCAAAGCAATATTCACAAAATCCTGTATTTCATTTGTACTCTTTCATCGCTCCAGATATTATCGGGGCTAATGTAAGTGTCTTTGTATTGCATAATAACACTGGCTTTTGCAAAAATATCTCTTACTAATTCGCTGCAGATGTAATTTCGGTTTTTTTCCCTGCGGCTGATGTGAAATAAAATACGCATCATGATTCGTACAATTTCAAAATTATCGTAGGGCCGTGTTAATTCATCTAATCCAAAACAAATACCCCGGTTTAATTTTTCTTTTTCCACATCAATGTTTAATTGAGCAATAGCTATTTGCCCTTTATAGGGGCGTTTTTTTCCTTTGTAATCATGTAAATATTTCGATAATGGAATTAACCTGATGCCAACATAAGGTTCTGCTTCTAAAACTAAAACCCTTTCCAGTTCTACATCTTTATAAATTACTGCCACATGGCTCCAGGTGCTTTTAGTTAGTTTTTGTATTACACCAGAAAAAGTATAACTACCGCTGCTAAAAAAAATATCGCCGGTTTTTAAATGCTCCCTTATTTTTTCATAAGGGATTACTTGCATTTCTATAAGCTGTTTTTTTGTAATTGTGCCGGCCATTGGTAAAGAGTTAAATGTTAAATGTTATTTTTATGGGTTGAAGATACAAATTACAAATGATGAATAAAAAACAGCTGGTGGTTATTGGTGGTGGGGCAGCAGGCTTTTTTTGTGCGGTTAATGCTGTAAGAATGAACCCTGGATTGAATGTTACAATTATTGAAAAGACAAATAAATTATTAAGCAAAGTAAAAGTGAGCGGAGGAGGCCGATGCAATGTTACACATGCCTGTTTTAGTATTGCAGAAATGATAAAAAAATACCCTCGTGGCGCTTCTTTCCTGAAAAAAGCTTTTCATCATTTTTTTACTGTGGATACCGTTAATTGGTTTGCTGCAAGAGGAGTGGAGTTAAAAACAGAAGCAGATGGAAGAATGTTTCCTGTAACTGATTCATCTCAAACTATTATAGATTGCCTGATAAAAGAAGCCAGAAAATACGGGGTAGAAATTTTAATGAATGCAGAAGTTAAAGAATTGGCCATTGAAAAACCGGGCTTTAACATTATGCTTACAGGCAATAAAAATATACCAGCCGATTTTATTTGTATTGCAAGCGGAGGCTATCCAAAATCAATTCAATTTGAATGGTTGAAAAAACTGGGGCATACTATTGAAGAGCCGGTACCTTCTTTATTTACATTTAATATGCCTGGCAATACTATTATAGCTTTAATGGGTGTTACTGTTGACAATGTTACTGTAAAAATTATGGGAACAAAGCTGCAGGAACAAGGCCCATTATTAATTACACATTGGGGTATGAGCGGGCCGGCAATATTAAAGCTTTCGGCATGGGGGGCAAGAGAATTACAAATTAAAAATTATGAATTTAAAATTATGGTAAACTGGATCCCTGATTTTAATGAAAATACTTTGAGGGACAAAATGCAACAACTCCGATTTGATATTGCCTCGCAAAAAATTATCAACAGAAATCCATTTACATTGCCGGGCCGTTTATGGGAATATTTGCTGCAACAATCGGGTGTAGCAGCAGATTTGCGTTGGGCAGATTTGCCAGCTGCCAGTCAGAATAAACTGATTAAAAATTTATGTGCACAGGAGTTTGATGTAAAAGGTAAAACAACTTTTAAAGAAGAGTTTGTAACATCGGGGGGTATACAGTTAAATGAAATTGATAACAATACCATGCAAAGCAAAAAAATACCCCATTTGTTTTTTGCCGGCGAAGTAATAAATGTTGATGGTGTTACAGGTGGTTTCAATTTTCAAAATGCATGGACAACCGGATGGATTGCTGCAAAAGCCATAAGTAGCTTAGAGGGTTAGTTTACGCACCAAATCCTTACTAATTTCACAAATTCTTTTAAATTCCACATTTTAATAAAACTATATTTGCCAAAAATTATTTTTGATTATTAAAGTAAAAGATATTTAAACCGCTAATTATAAAAGACCTTTTCAGGGTTTTGGTATGAAAAAAATAGACCGCTATATATTATCCAAATATCTTACTACTTTTTTCTTTTGCCTGTTATTATTAACGGTAGTTGTAGTAGTGGTTGATATGAGTGAACATACGGATGACTTTGTAAAATCTAAACTGCCTATATCCCGAATTATTACTGATTTTTATTTTGGTTTTATTCCACGCATTGATGCCATGCTGTTTCCTTTGTTTGTTTTTATTGCTGTAATATTCTTTACTTCAAAAATGGCAACTCAATCAGAAATAATTGCCATTTTAAGCAGTGGTATTAGCTACAGGCGGTTTTTACTTCCTTACATTATTGGTGGTTTGTTTTTATCAACGTTGTTATGGTTTGGCTATCAATATGTGGTGCCAAAAGCTAATAAAAAATGGGGCGATTTTGAAGTAAAATATATTGACCCCAATTTTGGCG
>JAYSTT010000474.1:0-6450 GCA_043719495.1 Ferruginibacter sp.
CCCGTCTTTAGCTGTAATTAAACTTTTTGTAAACCCGGAATCTGCAATTTTTATAATTGTTACCGTTGCTGCTGTTATTGCCTTGGAATTATCATTGTCCAGTATATTGCCAATGATTATACCAGGGCCTATATAAGATTTGGCTGAGTCTTTTTGTGCAAGGGCCATTAAACTAAGCAGGGAAAAAATGACAGAAAGAACAAATTTCAATTCAAAACGGGTTTAAGTAGAACAAATTTATTACTTAATGATAGTGATGAAGTTTTTTTATTATCAAAGGCAATCAAATATTTTTCTGAATTGGAAAATGATATGCTGCCATCCTGTCATAATCTACAGGCTTTTCTTTATCTTTGCCCTCCTTAAAGTTGGAGTTAATGCCGGAAATACTGACACATAAAGAACATGACGAGGCCAGACAGGGAGAAGCTTATGCCCCTATTGCAAAGGACATCAATCTATATAAAAAATATTTTTATATAGAAAGCTATGGCTGCGCCATGAACTTTGCCGACAGCGAAGTGGTGGCTTCAATTTTAAATGATAACGGCTTTGGTGCTACAAAAACAGCTGAAGGTGCTGACCTGATATTTATTAATACCTGTAGTATTAGAGATAAAGCCGAGCAAACAGTTAGAAAAAGACTGACAGAATTCCGCAAGTTTAAAAGGACAAACCCGGGTTTATTAGTGGGCGTTTTAGGCTGCATGGCCGAAAGGTTGAAAGCGCAATTTATAGAAGAAGAGAAACTGGTGGATATGGTAGTAGGGCCCGATGCTTACCGCAATTTACCAGGACTGATTGAGGAAGCTGAGACTGGCCAAAAAGCGGTAAATGTTTTATTAAGCCGTGATGAAACTTACGCTGACATTGCACCCATACGTTTAAACAGCAATGGCGTTACTGCTTTTGTAAGTATCATGAGGGGTTGCAATAATATGTGCAGCTTTTGTGTGGTGCCATTTACCAGGGGCAGAGAAAGAAGCCGTGACGCCAACAGTATAGTAAATGAATGTAAAGATTTATTTGAGCAAGGCTATAAAGAAGTGACTTTATTGGGACAGAATGTAGATAGCTATAACTGGATAGATGAGCAGAATAATGAAACTATTTCCTTTGCCATGCTGATGGAAAAAGTGGCGTTGATATCACCTTTACTACGTGTTCGTTTCTCCACTTCACATCCAAAAGACATTACTGATGATGTGTTGTTTACCATTGCTAAATATGAAAATATTTGCAATTATATTCATCTGCCGGTACAGAGTGGCAGCAGCAGAGTGTTGCAACTGATGAACCGCACTTACAGCTGTGAATGGTATATTGCCAAAGTAAACCGCATTAAAGAAATTATTCCGGATTGCGGATTAAGTACCGATATGATCACCGGTTTTTGTACCGAAACAGAAGAAGACCACCAGGAATCTTTAAGCCTGATGCGTTACTGCCAGTACGATTTGGCCTACATGTATTTTTACAGCGAACGCCCCGGCACATTAGCAGCCAGAAGATTTAAAGATGATATACCTGAAGAGGTGAAGAAAAGAAGATTACAGGAAATGATCGACCTGCACCGTATACAATCTTTACACAGTATGCAAAGGGATGTAGGTAAAACATTTAAAGTATTGGTTGAAGGAACAAGCAAGAAAAACGAGAACGAATTACATGGAAGAAATGACCAGAATAAAGTGGTGGTATTCCCTGCACTCTTAGCAAAAAAAGGCGATTATGTTTTTGTGAAAATTATTTCCTGCACAGCAGGTACACTTTTGGGCCAACAAATTATACAATGAAAATACCGATAAAATATATCATCCTCGCATTTGCATTTATTGCAGGCATTGCAACTTTTAGTGTAAATAATATTGCCGCAGGCATTGCAGCTGGTGGTGCTTTTATAGGTTATGCTTTAATAGAAATTCAGGATTTAAAAATTATTAATCAAGAAGATAAAGAAGGGTAATGGATTTACAATCAATAAAAAATCGTTTCGCAATTATTGGCAATGCCCCTGCATTAAACCATGCGCTGAATATTGCAACACAGGTTGCCAATACCGATCTGTCTGTTTTAATAAACGGAGAAAGCGGTGTGGGTAAAGAAGTGTTCTCTCAAATCATTCATGCATTATCTGCAAGAAAACACAATCCGTTTATTGCAGTAAACTGCGGCGCTATTCCGGAAGGCACCATCGACAGCGAATTATTTGGCCATGAAAAAGGAAGTTTTACCGGTGCTATGGACAGCCGTAAAGGATATTTTGAAACAGTAAATGGTGGCACCATATTTTTAGATGAGATTGGCGAAATGCCATTGGGCACACAGGCCCGATTATTGCGTGTGCTGGAAGCCGGTGAATACATTCGTGTGGGATCGAGTAAAGTGCAAAAGACTGATGTAAGAGTTATAGCAGCTACCAACAAAGAGTTGATAGAATTCACACAATCCGGCAGATTCCGGGAAGATCTGTATTACCGTTTAAATACAGTGCCTATAAGAGTTCCTTCATTAAGAGACCGAAAAGATGATATCCCTTTATTGTTCAGAAAATTTGTTGCAGATTTTGCAGATAAATATAAAGCCCCGCCGGTACAATTGGATGAAGAGGCAAAAAATGTGTTAATTAACTACTCATGGCCCGGTAATGTGAGGGAATTAAAGAATATTGCAGAACAAATTTCGGTGCTTAGCCAGAATAAAAATATAAATGCAACCCAGTTAAAAAGTTTTTTACCGGAACATAATTATTCAAGATTACCGGTATTATCCGGCGGGGCAGGCGTGGTAAGTCAGACAGAATTTGCCAATGAAAGAGAGATTCTATACAAACTTTTTTTCGACATGAAGAAAGATGTAAATGAACTAAAGAAGATGTTTTATGATTTATTGCAAAACCCCAATATGGCACACAACCATGCTCCCGTATTTGCCGATGAGCTTAAGGACTACAACAATAATAGCAATGTATTACCCAACACTTCATCTCAATCGGTAATTTTACACCAGGGTAGTACTAATGATATTCATCAGCACGAAGATGTGGAAGAATCTTTAAGCATTATGGATAAAGAAAAAGAACTTATAATAAAAGCATTAAAGAAACACAAGGGCAAACGAAAAGATGCTTCGCTGGATTTAGGCATTAGTGAAAGGACGCTATACAGAAAATTAAAAGAATATGATATTGAAGAATAAAAAAAGCCCCTAAATCCCCTGAAGGGGACTTTGAAGAGAATGTGATTGCAACCTGAATACTTTTTATTAAAATAGTTATTGAATATTTCCACTTTCGCATCTAAAGGATAATCAAACTGCTTTTCGTGAACTATCTTTTAAAATTTGTTGCAATAATTATCCTTCTAAGTGCCTGTAATACTTATAAAACAAAATATCCCTATTCTCTTGATGATTTTAAGCCAGAACTGAGGATGCATCTGGAAAAAATTGTTTTGAACCCTTTTATTTATTATTCCAACAATGAAACTGCATTAACCTATCTTGATAAATATACTTCAGATAAGGAACTTCAAAAGCTTTTAAAAGCAGAACACTCAATTTTAAGGGCACTGGCATTCAAATATCTTTCAATAAGAAAATCAGTTAACATAACTAAAATTTTACTTGACAATCTTGATGACACGGCAACGATTTCTAATTATGAAGGAGTATTAGAAAACACAGTTGCAGATTTTATGCTGGATGAAAGTAGAGGCAAAACAAATATTTTAAAAGCAGCTTTAATTGATACTGTGATAACAAAGCATCCTTATTTAATTCATTCAGCGTCATTCTTTATTAGGGTGTTAGACACCGATGAAAAATATTATCCTTATTTAAAAAAAATAGTACAAAATAAATATCCATGGCACTATCGTATTGAAGAAGAGCTTATAGTTAAATTATCTGGCTATAAAAAAAATGAGGACACCAGTGAAATTGCCAAGTCTATAGAATATAAATGGTTTAAAAAGGAAGCTGATAAATTTTTATTAATTGAAAATAACCCTGTTGGGGCATATTTTTTTGCAATAGAAAAATATTATAAAAGGCTCTTAGCATGGTATGATCAAAAATATTTACAAGATGAATTCATAAGAGACGAAGGCTTTAGCCAAACTTTTGAAAAATTTATTTTTGCAACTGCTGCATACAAATCAAAAAAAAGTGCTGATATATTAATGGATATTTTAAATAGAAAAATTTACCATCAAAATTCAATTGAAGACAAAACTAATTACGGCGATATTTGCTTTCAATATATATTATCAAATGCTATAAAAAAGCACCAAAGTTTTTTTTATAAAAATTTATTGGTAATGACGAAAGAAGCAACCAATATTTATGAGAAAAAATATGCCATTGGCCCAATGGAAGCCTATATTGACACTATTAAGGAAAAGAACACCTGGTAATTTTTCAATTAGAATCTTTAACAAAAAAACTAAAATAATCTGATTAATTTGCACCTGATGAAAAAGTTGGTATATTCAAAAGAAGTGTTAGTTAAAAATATTAATATTCTAAGCAGTAACTTAAAATCATTTGCTGCCTGTCTTTTAATACTTGTAACCTTCTCCTACTCCACCTGCAAGTATGGTTTTAAAGATGCTGCCCCAATTCCGCAGGAAGTAAAAACATTCCGGGTTAATTATCTTACCAATAAAGCACAATATGTAAACCCACAACTTAGCCCGCAGCTAACAGAAAAACTGAAACAAAAAATTATTAATAATACCAGGTTGCGCCAAACCAATAGTGATGATGCACATTATGATATCAGCGGTAATGTAAGTAATTATTACACCAGCACCAGCGGCATCAGCGGCAATAATGCTGCTCAAAACCGTTTGAATGTTACTTTTCACCTGGTATTTAGAAACAATCTGGATGAAAAGAAAAATTTTGAAACCGATATTGTCTATAATAAAGATTACCCTGCTTCTCAAAGCCTTTCTCAGGCAGAAGCTGCCAATAACTCCACTATTGTAAGCAATATTATAGATGAGATTTTTAATAAAATTTTTGCCAACTGGTAAAAAACTATTTGCCATTTGTGCTTTGTAGTTTAGCTTTGAAAAATGCAGCAGCCATCTCCTTTAATTAATGCAATACTAAAACTAAATAGCCAGGGTTTAGCTACAGGTAGTTTTTTAAAACAGGTAACAAAACAATATCCATATTTTACAGCTGCACAGTTTTATTTGCTGCAGCAAATGGAGGTTTCTGATGGCGCATACAATCAACAGGCAGCAAAAACAGCCCTGCTGTTTAATAACTCCCATTGGTTATATTTTCAATTGCAGCATACAGATAATGCAGTAGAAGAAACCGGAACAGTTTCATTAATGAATTCCCAAAACACGGATAACGATGATGATGCTGTTGAAATAAATGCACACATCACATCATCTGAAACAATCAAACTAAATACCGAAAACAAGGACGATGTGCCAGTTATTGAAAAACAACCATTTACCCCCGAACAATTAATACTTACCGAAAACAAGGATAACGATGATGATGCTGTTGAAATAAATACACACATCACATCATCTGAAACAATCAAACTAAATACCGAAAACAAGGACGATGTGCCAGAAATTAAAAAACAACCACTTACCCCTGAACAATTAATGCTTGCAGAAAACAATGATAATGACGATGATGAGGCAATAATTGAAAAAGAAATTGCACCGATAAAAATAAATATATCTATTCCGGATAGCAATAGTGACAGTTCCGAAGCACTTGTTTTTGAACCCATGCACCTGGTAGATTATTTTGCATCGCAGGGTATAAAACTGAGTGATGAAGTGCAACCGGCAGATAAATTAGGCAAGCAGCTAAAAAGCTTTACAGAGTGGCTAAAAACCATGAAGAAAGTTCACGTTCCTGTAACAGAAGCCATTGCAGCTAATTCGGATATTTTAGTACAAACCCTGGCCGAAAAAAGCAATTGGGAAGCTGAAGTGGTTACAGAAGCCATGGCAGAGGTATTAACCCAGCAGGGAAAAGTTGCTAAAGCCATTGAAGTGTATAAAAAATTAAGTTTGCTTAATCCCCCTAAAAGCACTTTCTTTGCAGCCAAAATTGAACAATTAAAAGGATAGCAATATGTTAGTTTTATTTGGAATTTTAATAATAATAGCCTCGGTGGTTTTGGGTTTAATAGTATTGATACAAAACCCAAAAGGGGGTGGATTATCTGCCAGTTTGGGTGGCTTTAGTAACCAGTTAATGGGTGTAAAACAAACAACAGATGTGCTGGAAAAAGGCACCTGGTTATTTGCTGCAATTGTGGGTATTCTTTGCCTGGTTTCTCCGGCTTTTATTCCAAAAGATAGTGGTAAAACTTCAACTCCTAATGGGCTTATTAAAGATCTTCCCACTTCTCCCGGAAAAGCGATTCCTTCTCCTTCTGTTAATGTACCATTACCAGGAGCGGTT
>JAYSTT010000475.1:0-6448 GCA_043719495.1 Ferruginibacter sp.
GAAACACACCGGGGCGAATGGCTGGCTTATACCATGATTTCGCCGCATAATAGTTTTACGGTTTACCATGGCATGCAATATTTATTTAAGTCGGTTGATAGTGGCCATATCTGGAAAAGAATAAGCCCCGATATGAGCAACAATAACAAACAACGGATAGGCAGAACACCTTATGCAATTAACCACCAGGCCATAACTGCGGTTGATGAATCGCCATTTAAAAAAGGTTTGTTGTATGTTGGTACAGATGATGGCAGGATTTGGATAAGCCAGAATGATGGAGGCAACTGGATAGAAATAAGCAAAGGTTTGCCGGTTAATGCACATGTATCAAGATTAATTGCTTCAAAATATAATGAGCAAACTCTTTATGTTACTTTAAGCGACAGAAGAGAAGATAATATCAACCCATACATTTATAAATCGAATGATTATGGTAAAACATGGTTACCCATAGACAGTAATTTACCAGCAAGCCCTGTTAATGTTATCAGGGAAGACCCATTGCAGAAAAATATTTTGTATTGCGGAACAGATATGGGGCTTTATATAAGTAAAGATGCCGGAAAAAAATGGGTGCCATTAAACAATAATTTACCTTCATCATTATCTATACAAGATTTATTTATTCATCCAAAAACCAATCAAATAGTGATTGCAACTTATGGCCGTGGCATCTTTGTTTTAGATGATATAACTGCCTTGAGAAAATAATTGATGAAGATATTTTTATTTTGCCCTGGTATTAATTTGCTTTAAACAAATATTTTAAAACCCTTGCAAAGCCCATATTTAAGTATTAATTTTCATAGATAATCAAAATCAAGTTATTATGAAACCGATAATATCTTCTAAAATTGCAGGATTTATTTATGCCCTTGCTATTGGAACTTTTGGAGTTTTGCACTTCCTTAATGTAAATGCTATGAAAGCCAGTGTGCCGGATTATATGCCGGGTGGTGCTGCAATATGGATTTATTTTACCGGCGCCTGCTTAATACTGGCTGCAATTGCAATTATTATTAACAAATTTACCCGGATTGCCTGTTATTTATTAGCAGCTATGTTTTTAATTTTTGTGTTTACACTTCATTTAAAGCCTTTGATAAGCGGTAGTTTTACTCACTTACTTAAAGACACGGCTATGGCAATGGCAGCAATAATTATTGGCAATAATTCATCTAAGTAAAAAAATATAAAAACAGGGCAAATTTTATTGCCCTGTTTTATTTTATATTATTTTCTTTTTAAGATGTTTATTTTTTGCTGTAAGATAATCGAGAAAATAAATTACCCTTAAAGAAAGGCTGTTAAATTGGGTTGAATTATTGTAATCACTTTTTTGGGCCGTGTTCGCTAAATTCTTAAAATAGTTATCTTCAAAACTGCGGTGAAAATTTTCGCCAACTTTTTTCCAAACAATATTAATAAAACTGCCTTGCGCAAACTGCCAGGTATAAACCAAATCGGTGGTTAAATAATTATAATTTTGGTTGCGGTTATTATTATAATTAAAATTTGGTGTTTCTAAATTCCCCTGCAGGTTTAATACATAAAACTGCAGCGGTTGCACTTTGCTCCACGAGTGCCTGGTGATTAAAGTAATACCCATTTTATTGGTAAAATTATATTTAATGTTTAATGCCCCCGATACGTTACGGTTGTTTCTCCTGCTAAAAATTACAGTATCCATTGCACTGGTATTTGTTGCATACAAAGTTTGTGCCCAGCCCTGCTGATTGGTGCTGTTTTCATCTCCGGCTTCGCCACTAACCGAAAATTTACTGCTAAACCTTATTTTACCCATAAGCTTCCAGCCAAAAGTTTTTCTGTTGGTTACCCCACCTTTGCCAATAAAAAAATTACCGCCCCACGATAATTTTTTGGCTTCATTACTATTCCATTCGCCATTAGCGCCTACACGCCCTTTATTATGAAAAACCCTGCCAAAAACCCTGGGTTCATAAAAATCATTGTAGTTAGAAGCAGTGTTTAAATTTAATCCAAACTGCCATAAATTTTTAAGCTGCCCGTACAAATTGTAATTGAATCTGAATGATTCAAACATCATTGATTTTCTTTTTAAAATATCAATTGGCGAAACAAGCGTAAGCAAATGTGCATTTATATTTGTGCCTAGCCTGTTGTACCATTTGGTAGGCTTGGTCCAGTTGTATCCCATCCAAATTCCGTCATGTATTTCGTTGTTGTTTGTAAAATAGGCAAGGTCGCTGTTATCGTATTTATTGTTACTTAAATCCTGCCAGACATTAAAATTAAAACGGCCGCTTGTTTTTCCAAAATAAATATTGTGTGCGTAGCCAGTTGTTGTTTTTCCGTTTTCAAAAACTTTGCTCATGCTTATATTACCACCCACATTCCATTTATTTTTTTTATCGTTAAAATCAAATAGTAATGCACTTACGTTTGCATCCCTGTCTTTGCCGCTACGCAAAGTGCTGGTGTTAATAAAGGAAATGCTGCTGTTGTGCTTAAAGGTTTGATCAAGTACCAGCACATTATAATTAGTTAGTGGGTTGGTTTCTACCTTACGGGTTTCTTTACTATTTAAATTTTCAATTATTGCATACTGTGGCCTGGTAATAGCATTAAGCATACCAATACCCAAACCCTTTTGTGTACGGCCGCTAATTTTTGTGGCATTGTATAATTTACTTTGTGCCGGGTTTTTACTTATTTGTTCGTTGTTGTTAATATTAAAATCATAGCGGTGTATTGGTTCGCCCCCAATACGCCTGCTGTAAAACAAACCACCTTTATTAAACAATTCTGTTCCCTCGGTAAAAAAAGCCCTGTTTTCTGTAAACCTTTGTTCAAAAGGAGTAAGGTTTAGCGTTAAGTTATCGGGTTGCACCTGGCCAAAATCGGGTATCAGCGTCATGTCCAGCGTAAAAGCCTGGTTAAGCCCATATTTAATATCCATGCCGCCATTAATGGTGGTGGTATTTTTTGCTGTTCCGGGTCCCACCAAATCATCATGATTTTGATAAGTAGAAAAATAAGGCGAAAATTGTAAACGTAATGGTGGTTTAATATCGGTGATACCAGTAAGCATCCCCTCCTGGGTTAAAAACCCATTTGCATTTGGGTCGATGGTTTGCCAGAATAATTGTTCTCCACTTTTTTGTCTGCGCCGTACAATATTTAATCCCCATTCCTGAACTTTCTTTTTACCAAACCTGATGGCGGAGTAGGGCAAAAATATTTCAAAACTCCATCCATCGTTATTAATTTTTGCGCCGCTTTGCCAAACTGCATTCCAGCTAAAATCTTCGCTGTTACCATTTTGACTTGGGGCTTGCTTTGCATCCATCTGTTCGCCAAGGGGCGTTACAAAATATTCAAAGCCATTTATTTTATCATTATAAGTATCAAAAATTACCCCTACAAAATCATTGTTGCCAAAGCCATCCCGGCCCGTTAGTTCTGATGAAATACTGTCTTTATTTTTTTCATGAAAATAGCCACCGATATAAATGCCCTCATCATTATATAAAAAATACATTTCACTTTTATTATCCGGGTTTTCTGGTTTAAAAGGCGTAGGCCGCAACGCAACAAATTTATCGGCCACCTGGGTGGTTTTCCATTCAGGCTCATCCAGAATGCCGTCAATTTTTAATGTTTTGGAAATGCGCAGTGCAGCAATTTTTTTCCTTTCGGTTTGGCTGAATGCAGCTGAAGTAACGAGCATGCAAAAGCACACTGCTTTTAAGTTAAAGAAGTTCATGGCTATACTTTTTGGTTTTACTCAGGCATTATTCATGGCGTAATAATGCAGCTACGAAATTAAACGTACAAGGCAGTAATTATGTTACCGCTTATCAAAACAAAAAAGTATTTAGGATTTCCTTAACAGAGAACTTTAAACAAATAAATCTTTATACAATTGAGCACCGGGCACAACAGAATATTTTTCCAGGTTGGTAATTCCTTCTTTGGCCAGCACTTCTTCATCAATAAAAGTATTGCCTGTACAATCTGTTGACGGCTTAGATAAAATATAGTATGCCGCATCGGCAATAATATCTGTTGTACGGCTCATCTTCATCAGCATTTCTCCTCCTAATAAATTATTTACTGCTGCAGTAGCAATAGTAGTGCGGGGCCACAAAGTATTAGCAGCAATATTATATTTTTTTAATTCTGCTGATAAGCCCAATGCAATCATACTCATATCATATTTACTGATGGTATAGGCCAGGTGATTGGCAAACCATTTCATATCCATATTTATTGGCGGCGATAAATTAAGTATATGTGCATTGGTAGATTTTTTTAATAATGGGATACATGCTTTACTTACCATAAAAGTCCCTCTTACATTAATATCATACATTAAATCAAAACGCTTAGGCTCTGTTTGTTCTGTAGGGGTTAAGTTTATTGCCGATGCATTGTTTACTAAAATATCTATACCCCCAAAATTTTCTACTGTTTTATCAATTACATTTTGAATTTGATCTTCAAAACGGATATCGCATTGCACTGCTAATGCTTTACCACCTGCTGCTTCCATTTCTGCAGCTGCAGAAAAAATAGTGCCCCCCAATTTTGGGTTTTCTTCTACACTTTTACTGGCAATAACAATATTGGCACCTTCTTTTGCAAGGCGCAAACCTATGGCTTTACCAATACCTCGGCTGGCACCCGTAATTAAAACTGTTTTGTTTTTAAAAGACATAATTATTTTTTTAGCGTATAATCAAATGTAACTTATTTAGGGCTTATTAAAAATGTATACAGTAATTTTATTTAGGATGTATTAAAATAAAAAATCCTTCAGCCTTATAAAATAAAACTGAAGAATTTTAAAACTGATAATTTTAATTACTTAAACTTACTTCGTAGGTTTTTGGGGTGTTAAGCAATTTAGATATAAGGCAGTTTGCCTTTACATCTTCCATGCATTCATCAAATTTTGCATTGTCAATACCCGGTACAGATGCCTTAACCACTAAATGGGCGTTGGTAATATTTCCGCCATCCAGTGTTATTGTGCTGTTTACATCAATAGTATCTGCTGTAAATCCGGCTGCATTTAAAACAAAACTTAATTTCATGGCAAAGCATCCTGACAAGGCAGCTGCTACCAGTTCTTCGGGGTTGGTTCCAATGCCATCTGCAAAACGTGAACTGAAATTGTACTGCGTTTTATTTAATGTTGTGCTTTGTGTAGTAAGATGGCCATTGCCCTCTTTACCTGTGCCATTCCATACGGCGATTGCGTTACGTTTCATAATTGTGTGTGTTGCCCAAACCCCCAAAGGGACTTATAACTCCAAAGGTTCAGGTTCTTTTTGTTAATTTTTATACTTGTTATTTAAAAGCCCTTTTATATTCTTCTTCATTAAAACCAACAATTATTTTATTATTATGTTCAATTATTGGTCTTTTTATAATACTACTATTTGTCAGCATTACTTTTATAGCTGCCGGTTGATTAACTATTTTTAGTTGTTCCGCTTCGGGCAGTTGCCGCCAGGTAGTGCTTCGTTTGTTAAAGATAAGTTCCCAACCTTTTACATTGCTCCATTCTTCTAATTTTTCTTTGCTTATACCCTGCAATTTATAATCATGAAACGAAAAAGCAATATTGTTTTTTTGTAACCATGATATTGCTTTTTTGCTGGTATCACAGTTGGGGATACCATAAATTATTACACTTGTCATATTAATATTCGGGTAGTACCGGCTTTGTTTTCATAATAGCTTCAATCTTTTCCATTACTTCGGGAGTTAATTTTTCTAATGCTTCCAGGGATTTTAAATTATCTAGTAGCTGCACTTTTTTTGTAGCCCCCAAAATAGCAGTGCTCACATTGGGGTTTTTTATGCACCATGCAATGCTTAATGCTGCAGTTGTAACACCCAACTTTGTGGCAAACTCACTCAGCTTTTTTACCTTCTTTACTTTTTCATCCATCACCCAGCGTTTCTTCAGCCAGTCAAAACCTTCCAAGGCAAAGCGGCTGTTTTTAGGAATGCCCTCATTGTATTTGCCGGTTAAAAGTCCACTGGCTAGTGGGCTCCAGATGGTAGTACCCAAGCCAACATTTTTATAAATTTCTACAAACTCTTTTTCAATTTTATCTCTCTCAAACAAATTGTATTGCGGCTGCTCCATGGTGGGGCCAATCAACCTGAATTTTTCTGCAATGCGGTGGGCTTCCATAATTTCTACACCGCTCCATTCGCTGGTACCCCAGTACAATACTTTGCCTTGCTGTATTAAATGGTTCATTGCCCACACCGTTTCTTCAATGGGAGTATTTTTATCGGGGCGGTGGCAGAAAAACATATCCAGGTATTCTACACCCAATCTTTGTAGGGCTTCGTTGCAGGCCTCTAACAAATGCTTACGGCTGTTACCTGTTTGGTTGGGTTTATTTTCTTTTCCCCTAAAACCAAAAAATGCTTTGGAAGA
>JAYSTT010000476.1:0-2663 GCA_043719495.1 Ferruginibacter sp.
TGTTTATAAATCGTTCTTCTCTATTGGTAGCTATATAGCGATAGGTTATTTTACTTTTACGTGGCATCTTAGGTGCCTGAATGATTGTTGCCGGCACCCCATCGGCACCAGGTTTTACATTCCATACTTCGTAGCGGTCGTACAAATACAAATTTTCATCTTCGTTGCCCCAGCCCATTACACCATAAGGATTTGGATAATCGGGCATATCATTTTCCTCATCGTATAAAGGCACTTTAATTTTTTCGGTTACATTTTTTGTTGCACCTGTAACAACATCGTAAGTAAAGTAATTTCTTTTTACATCATCATACCAATACACATATTTACCTGCCGGTGAAGCATTAAAATTGGCTGAGGCATTGGCGAGTACTAACTTTTTTGTGCCATCATTGGTATTAATAATATAGGCAGAAGTTTTTGTATGGCCCGTCCATTGTGCTTCTTTCCTGTTGCCTTTATTACTTTCTGCCAATACCCAGTCGGCATTGCCTTCGTTTACTAAAGTTATCCGCTCAGCATCTTCGCCACCTAATTGCACTATTTTATTTTCTCCTGGTTTTATTACTGCAGTGTAGCTGCGTTTTAATTCGGCATCTAATTGTTTTAGTTGCTGCGGTTGCAAATAATCATCATCGTAATGCCATACATCAAGGCGTGCCAGTTCAAAATCTACCAGCGTGGTATCTTTAGGTGCTTTAATGGGTGCTGTACCAAAAAATATTTTTTTACCATCTTTACTAAAAACAATATTTGCATTTTCGCTAATGGTATTACCGAGTTTCATGCCCACCGTATTTTTTTCTGCAATTACTGCAGCCGTATCGGTACCAGGTTTGTAATAATAGAGTTTATAAAATTTTGTAAGGGCTTTTATTGCACTATCCCTTTCTGCTACAAATGCTAATTGATTGCCTTCTTCATTTAACACATAACTTTTTGCATCATTAAATTTTATAAAAATGGTATCAATTGTATTTGTGGTTAAATCAACCCATAGCACAGTGGCTTTTGTAATGCTGTCGTTATTTTTTGCAGAGGTTTCTATAATTAGTGTGCTGGCATTTTTACTAAAATAATATTCGGTAACCAGTTTAAATTTTTTATCGGTACCGCTGCTAAAGTTCCTTAAAACTAATTCTGTCCCTTCTTCTATTTTTTCGGCATCGGTTTTTGGTGCGGCAGGTTTGGTTTCTTTTTTTGCAGGCGTTAATACCGTAAGGCCTTTTGCTTGTGCTTCTTTGGTTTTATTGCGGATGCTGTCGGCTACTTTAACAAGGCTGTCGGCCATTTGCAACATATTATTTATTTGCGTTGCAGAGTCGGGCAAAGCTTTTACTTTGGCTGCAGCAGGTTCTGCTTTTTCTAAAAGATACGCCAGCCAGCCGCCAGCTTTTTCGGGTGTTTTGTAAGATTTTATTTTGGCAATTTTTAAAATACTGTCTTGCCCCAATTCAATTATACCTAAAGAATCTTTGGGTAAATCATCACCTGTTTTTTTCTTGATCTTCGCCTGCCTGGTATCCTGATAAGCTGGTTTTATTTTAAACACGGCATATTTACTATCTTCTGTAATTACGGCAGCATAACCCCTTGGTATAATTTTTTTATATTTTGTTTGTGGGTTTTGTATTACCAGTTCGCCATCGCCTTCTTGTGGGTTAACGGTGTAAACAACAAATTTCCCATCGTTGCTTATCATACGTTCGCCAATACTTTTCCAGTTGTCGTAAACGGTATGGTCGAGTGGTTTTTTGGTTTGTGCGGTAGCGGCAACCGCAATTAATAAAAACAGTGGGAGAAATATTTTTTGCATAAAGAAGGTTTTGGTACAATAAAGTTATTGGAAAAGGAGGAGAATCCCCCGCAGATTTCGCTGATGCCGTTGATAAAATACAACGGGGAGAAAGCATCTGCGATATCAGCGGGTTAACTTTCTTCTAAAAAGCCCCATTCATTCCTTAACCCTTCTAATCTTTCCCCCTCTAATTTGATTGCATCGTAATGCCCGGCATTATTTTTTTGCCGATAGGCTTCGTACAAAGTAACTGCACAGGCTACAGAAATATTCAGTGATTTTATTATGCCCACCTGCGGAATAATAAAATTACCATCGGCCATTGCAATAATTTCTTCGCTAACACCGCTGTGTTCGTTACCAAAAATAAGTGCCACCGGTTCTGTTAAATTTAATTGGTGCAGGCCAACGGCATCGCTACTTAAATGTGTGGTGTAAATTTTTTTGTAGCGTTTTCGTAATTCTGCAAAACATTCATCAGCATTTGTAAATTGATGTACGGTTAACCATTTTGCTGCACTGGAACTGGTTTTAGCGCTCCAGTTGCGGTGCGGTGGAATTTTATGGTTTAAAATAAAAATATCCTGTATGCCAACTGCATCTGCGGTACGCATTACAGCACTAATATTGTGGGGATCAAAAACGTTTTCTAAAACAACTGTTAAATCGGGTTGCCGTTTGTTTAAAACTGAAGTAAGACGTTCTGTACGTTCGGGTGTCATTTGCCAAAATTACAAATTTAAGTACTCTGAAATTTTTTGAATAACAATATGCCCAACACTTATTAGCTTTATAGTATGAGAACACATTTAAAAAAAGAGGAGAAGCTTTTGATTATCATTCGCCAGCACTGGATAAAATTAGT
>JAYSTT010000477.1:0-2662 GCA_043719495.1 Ferruginibacter sp.
ATAAGCCTCTTTCCATTCTTTACGATACACTGCATCATTAAATTCGGGAATGATATTTCCCAAAGGGCAACCATTATGACAAAACGGTACACCGCAATTCATACAACGGCCCGATTGTTCATTCAACTTTTCATCTGTATAGCGTTGAATGAATTCATTATAATCATTTAATCTCTCTTCTACTTTGCGCTTTAAAGGTAATTCTCTTGTAAATTCCAAGAAACCAGTTGGCTTTCCCATTTGTATTGTTCGTTGTTTGAAGTTAGTTGTTTGTTGTTCCCGGCTTTTGGTTCTACTTTAATCTTCATTGGCACAGTTTACACTGAGGAACGAAGTGCACTCTTGTACAGTATCTCTTTATTAAACATAAAGTATGTTTTGCAAAGCACCTGTAAAAAAAATTATTTCCTCACCTGCTCTTTTATCTTTTTACCCGCCAATGCTTTTTTATAATCCTTAGGAAATACTTTGACAAAATTTTTCAATTGGTTTTCTAAATCGTTTAACACAAATTTTGCTACAGTGCTATTGGTATAATCAAAATGCTTTTGGATAATTGCCTGAAGGAATGGAACATCATCTTCTGCAACAGGATCAATGTCCACCATTTCCTTATTGCACAAATTTTCAAATTGGTGCTGCACATCATATATATATGCAATGCCGCCGCTCATGCCTGCTGCAAAATTTCTTCCGGTAGCACCAAGAATTACTACATTGCCGCCAGTCATATATTCGCAACCATGATCTCCAACTCCTTCCACTACTACATTGGCACCGCTGTTACGTACAGCAAACCTTTCGCCGGCCTTTCCTCTTATAAATGATTCCCCGTCGGTAGCACCATAAAAAGCAACATTACCAATAATACTGTTTTCTTCAGGTACAAAACCTGCATCTTTAGAAGGATATACAATTAATTTTGCGCCACTTAATCCCTTTCCAAAATAATCATTGGCATCCCCTTCCAGCTCAAGCGTTACACCTTTGGTATTGAAGGCCCCAAAACTTTGGCCCGCAGTACCGGTGAATTTAAAATGAATTGTTTCATCTGGCAAACCAGCAGCTTTATATACTTTAGTTATTTCATTCGATAAAATTGTGCCTACAGTTCTATCCGTATTTTTTATATCAAATGATGCAGTAATTTTCTGCTGATTTTCCAGAGCTGGTTTTGAGGTTTTCAGTAATTGCCAATCCAGTACATCTGCTAATCCATGATCCTGTTCTTCCAAATTATATAAACCGGTATAAGCTGATGCCGGTTCCTTGTATAGTATGGCTGATAAATCAAGGTTGCTGTACTTCCAATGTGATATATTTTCTCTTTGCTCTAAACATTCGGCCTGGCCCACCATTTCATTAATTGTTCTAAAACCTAAATCAGCCATGATCTCTCTTAATTCTTCGGTTAAAAATTTAAAGAAATTAACTACATGATCTGCATTACCGGTAAATCGTTTTCTTAATTCAGGGTCTTGCGTTGCCACACCCACCGGACAGGTATTCAAGTGACATTTACGCATCATAATACATCCTTCAACAATCAGTGCTGCTGTTGCAACGCCCCACTCTTCTGCACCCAATAATGTTGCAATGGCAATATCCTTTCCTGTTTTCATCTGCCCATCGGCCTGTAAAACAATACGGCTACGCAATTTATTTTTAACCAGTGTTTGATGCGATTCTGCCAAACCTAACTCCCAGGGTAAGCCTGCATGTTTAATGGAACTTATAGGTGAAGCTCCGGTACCACCATCATGACCAGATATTAATATAACATCAGCTTTTGCTTTTGCAACTCCGGCAGCAATGGTACCAACACCTGCCTTACTTACCAATTTTACATTTATTCTTGCGGCCCTGTTGGCATTTTTTAAATCAAAAATTAATTGAGCCAGATCTTCAATGGAATAAATATCGTGATGCGGCGGCGGAGATATTAATCCTACACCGGGTGTTGCATGACGCACTCTTCCAATCCAGTCATCCACTTTATGCCCGGGTAATTGCCCGCCCTCGCCGGGCTTGGCACCCTGCGCCATTTTAATTTGCAATTCATCCGCTTCAGTTAAGTACAAACTGGTTACACCAAATCTTGCAGATGCCACTTGCTTGATAGAAGAACGCATGGAATCTCCATTAGGCAATTTATCATAGCGCCTGTCATCTTCTCCTCCTTCGCCGGTATTACTTTTACCACCCAGGCGGTTCATTGCAATAGCCAAAGTAGTGTGTGCTTCCCAACTAATGGAACCAAAACTCATAGCACCAGTTGCAAAACGTTTATAAATATTTTCTGCCGGCTCTATTTCTTCAATTGAAATAGAAGGGCGGTTTTTATTAAATTGAAATAGACTCCTTAGTGTAGCCGCTTTTTCACTTTGATCATTTACGTGTTTTGAATATTTTTTGAATGTAGCATAATCATTCATTTTTGTTGCATACTGTAACAGGTGAATGGTGGTTGGGTTAAACAAATGAAATTCGCCCTTGCGTTTCCATTGATAAATTCCTCCAGCAGGCAACCTGTCTACCGGTATATCTTTTTTACTGAAGGCTACAAAATGTTTAGCTAATGCTTCTTTTGCAATACCATCCAGGTTTACTCCTTCAATACGGCTAACCGCACCTGTGAAATATTTTTCCACCACTTCTTTAT
>JAYSTT010000478.1:0-6441 GCA_043719495.1 Ferruginibacter sp.
CGTGATCCACGTGACCAATAGTACCAACGTTTAAATGGGGTTTATCCCTTTTGAAAGATTCTTTTGCCATTGTTTAAATTTTAATATTTGTTTTGAAAATTGGTTTTCGCTTAAAGTCTGTAAACCGTGGACTTTTATTTTAAAGTGCTTTGGGCACTATTTTTAAATTTTTGAGCCATCAGTGAGAATCGAACTCACGACCCCTTCCCTACCAAGGAAGTGCTCTACCCCTGAGCTACGACGGCTTGTTTGAGCCATCAGTGAGAATCGAACCACTGACCCTCCCGATTATCATCGGGATGCTATACCCCTGAGCTACGACGGCTTAAGAAACCAAATAGGTTTTTAAAAAACCTATTTGGTTTTGTAGAGACCCTGAGCGGAAGACCGGGCTCGAACCGGCCACCTGAAGCTTGGAAGGCTACCGCTCTACCAAATGAGCTACTTCCGCTAATTAATTATTAATTAAAAGTTGTTAATTAATAATTCAAAGAACTGTGGGCAGAGTAGGTTTCGAACCTACGTACTCCGGAGAGAACAGATTTACAGTCTGTCGCCTTTAACCACTCGGCCATCTGCCCAAAACCGAGCCGAAGAAGGGAGTCGAACCCCCGACCTGCTGATTACAAATCAGCTGCTCTACCAACTGAGCTACTTCGGCGTATTTACAAGAACTTTTTACTCCGATACAGTCCACACGAAAGCAGCCCTATTTTTTTCGGAAGGCAAAGGTAAGAGAAAATGGTTAATACAAAAAGTTTGAAATGGAATTTTTTACAACTGATTTATAAAATGTGAATAACCTAAAAATAAAAAACCGCCGGGTGGCGGGATTTTTATTTTATGCGGCCTGCTTATCTTTTTTTCGTTTTATCTGTGTTATTACTGCATCTAATGCTGTGTCAAAACTTTCTTCAAACGATTTGGATGATTGTTTTACAAAAAACTCATACCTGGGAATGTGCACTTTTATTTCGGCTATCTTGTCTTTAATGTTGTGCATTACATTATCTAATTTTAAATACACATCAACTTTGGTAATCCTATCATGAAACTGCGTTAATTTAGAAAGCTTTTTTTCAATATAAGATACCAATTTTGAGTCTGCGTCAAAATGCACAGTCTGAATGTTTACGTTCATACTTCTGATTTTAATCTGTGAAAAATAATGTGAAAGAACTTTTTTTAAACTACTTAAAACATAGGCTTTTTTTTAGGGTTAATATAGGTTTGCTTTTTGTAAAATGAAGTTACTGTTTGAAACGTATTTTACAAAATAAAATTTTATGAGTGGCTTGTTAATTTTTTCAAATTTGTAAACTATTAAAACATATAAACAAAATACTATGCTTTTGGATGTGCCTTTTTATGAATATCCTTAAGTTTTTCAATAGAATTATGTGTATAAATCTGTGTGGCCGCAAGGCTGCTATGACCCAGTAATTCCTTAACTGCATTTAAATCGGCACCATTGTTCATTAAGTGGGTGGCAAAAGTATGACGCAGTATGTGAGGGCTTTTTTTACTTATTGTTGTAATATAGCCAAGGTATTTTTTTACTGCATTATAAACATATTTAGGATATAGTTTTCTGCCTTTTTCATTTACCAATAAAACATCGGAATCGTATTTTTCAAAAGCCTTTCTTTTTTCAATACTATAATCTTTTAAATGTTCCAGTAACTCCCTGCTTATTGGAATTATCCTTTCTTTATTACCCTTACCCAATACCTTTATTGATTTTTTGTATTTGTCTATTTGGTCTTCTTTTAATGATACCAGTTCTGCCTGCCTTATTCCAGTATTATACAATAATTGCAACAACAGCCTGTCCGTTTTACCCTGCCAGTTATCCGGAAATTGAACATAAGAAAATAAAGTATCAATATCTGCTTTTTCTACAAACTGTGGCAACCTTTTACTCACTTTAGGCGAAATGATAGTTGCCATTGGACTAACTGCCAAAACCTCTTCTTTAAGCTGGTATTTAAAAAATGATTTAAGGGATGATATTTTCCGGTTAATGGATTTCGAATCTATGCCCTGTTCCTTTAAGCCAGCCAGCCAGCTTCGGATGAAAGAAGCTTTAATATCCGGCAACTCAGTAGTGCCAAAGGTTAGCAGAGTAAAATCAAAGAAAGCGAACAAATCTGTTTGATAAGCTATAATGGTGTGCTGCGAATACCTTTTCTGAAACTTAAGGTAATCCAGAAAATACTGTAGTGACTTTGCGGAGGTTATGGACATAAAAAAAACTGATACCCGAAGTTACTATAACCAGATATCAGTTTAATATATTTTGTTGCAAATACTTTTTAGTCAAATTTGCCAGCAGTTACCTGGTCTTTGTAAATTGCCTTTAAAACTTCTTTACGGCGCCTTACTGATGGCTTGGTGAAAGCCTGCCTGTCTCTTAACTGTAACAAAATTTTACTTTTTTCAAATTTCTTTTTGTACTTTTTAAGCGCTTTGTCGATGTTTTCACAATCTTTTGAGTCGATAATTAACATATTATATATACCTCCTTTAGGTGATTTAAATACTGCTTTTATTAAAGCAAGGCGCAAAGATAACAGAAATATTTAAAAAATGAAAATCTTACCTTAAAATACGAAATTTGGGGCATGTTTACAGGTATAATTGAAAATACAGGGATAGTAAAAGAAATATCCAGTTTGGGAACTAACAAAACATTTTGGATTCATTCCCCACTTTCTAACAAACTAAAAATTGATCAAAGCCTTAGCCACAACGGTGTTTGCCTTACGGTAGAAGAAATTGCAGGTGGCAGCCACCGTGTTACTGCCATTGAAGAAACGCTTTTTAAAACTAATTTGTGGCAATGGCAACCAGGTACGATTATAAATTTAGAAAGATGTATGGTATTAAATGGGCGGCTGGATGGGCATATTGTACAGGGGCATGTAGATACTGTTGCTGAATGTAATGCTGTTGTTGAAAAAGAAGGAAGTTGGGAATACACTTTTAGTTTTTCTGTAGAATTTGCCTCTCTGGTTATTGAAAAAGGATCGGTTACATTAAATGGTATAAGCCTTACTTGTTTTAATGTGGGGATCAATAATTTTACAGTAGCTGTAATTCCATACACTTATCAGCATACTAATATTAATGCATTAAAGAAAGGTGATGAGGTAAATATAGAGTTTGATATAGTTGGTAAATATATAAACAGGAATAAAACCCTGCAATAAATATACCTGTATCAATTTAAATTAGAGGGTAGGTTTACGCCAAAACCTAATTTCTACAGAAACCCTTGTAACATCGTCATTTAAATTGCACCCACCCCCATGTATTAAGTAAGGCGAAAAAATCATAATCTCATTATCCAAAACCTGGGGCCTTATCATTTTTAATCCATACTTACTTCCCACCACACAAGGCACGGTAAATACTACATCGTTTACTTTGGCACCGGTAACAGTACGTTCAATATCCGACTCTTTCCAAAGATGGCTTTGAGGAATTAGTGGCAGTGATGATTTGGAGTTACTACCTGCCAGCGGTAAATAAATATTTAAAGCGTCCCTCAACCTATCTAACCATACATCACGATGTGGCGGATTATTATCAGTTTTTTTTTGGGGCCGTACAATTCTAATATAAAACCTCCGGGATACTTCTTTAGCAGGATGATTGGAGGTAACCGCAACACCGCAAACTTCACTTATTTTTTTATCCAGTAATTCAAAACTTACCGGAAAGTTTTGGAGTGGCATAAATTTTTGAATTTGTTCAATTACTTTTAAATGCAACTCATTATTTTCACAATACTGATGATACTTACCCAATGAAAAATTTGGGAACAACAACCCGGATTCCTTCTCTAAAATCGATTGGATAATGGTAGTTATGCCAACATAAATTTGGTTGTATAACTGCGGAGTAAATAAAGGTATTACCGTATAACCTTCTTTATGCCAATCGGTTTCTTTTGTTAAGTCATCATCGTTGTACAATAAAACCTCTTCAGTACCAAAAAAAGTATCTCCTTCTACTTTCATTTCGATAACCTCCTCTTCAATTTTAATTACGGTTTTTTTCATTTAAAAATAAATATTTTCCCTATTTAAAAATAAACAGTGCAGTATCATTTACTGCAACAATTGCACTATTTAAATTATTAAATGGAAAAGCCTCTTTATATCTTGTTTTTATTATTGTATCGTTAAAGTTAATTTTAGCCAACGGAAAAAAATAATTTATACTATCTAAAGGTTTGTCATAAACATAATTAATTTTTTTGTTGTTGGTTATTTCTTCAGTTGATAAAGTTATATACTTTTCGTTGCCGCCCGGATGCAGGTAATGTATAAATTCGTTAATGGTACTAAGGCTAAACTTTTTATTACCATTCATTCTGCTGTTTGCCCTAAAAATTAATGCCCCGTTAAATTGTGATGGCTGGTTTAATAAAAAAATATTATCCCTATTTATTTTTTTTTCGTTTATACTATTTAAATATTCTTTTCCAAAATCGCCTGCCTTGTTATAGTAACCAATAGTTTTAAATAGCGAAAACTCATATACAATACTAAGCATGGAAACGAATGCTGCTAATAGTAACTTATTCTTTATTAAAGTTGCAATTAAAACCGCCAGTAGCATAATTGCAAAAACCGAAGAAAAGTAAATGTACCTTTCAGATTCGGAATTGTGTGAGCTGATACCGAATAATGATGCCGGGAAAAAACCTAAAACCGTAAGTGCAATAAGTAAAACCGAAATGGCAAATATTTGCTTATTGGTTTTAAATAATTTAAAAAGTGCGTAAAAAAGTACCGCCGAAAATAAAATACATATTGAAACAAAAATTACAGTACTGGCAAAGGGGGGAATAAAATTTCTGAGAAATAAAACAACATTATTTTTTAACAAGTTTACAAAATGTATTTTAATTAAACTAGCATCGTTATAATCTGTAACTACACCTTTATCAATAAGAATAACTTTTATAATAAACCAGCTAACAAAAACAAAAAAGTAGGGTAACATTACTAATATTTTCTTTTTATATGACCCGTTTTTTATACCCGCCATAAAAATTGCAATACATAAAACGATAAAAGGCATTGTCCAGCTTACTTCGTAAGAAAATAAGGCCAATAAAAAGCTAAACAGGCTAATAAAAAAATACAGATTGATTTGAAACTGCGATTTTAAAACACATAAGATAGAAATGAGGCAAAAAAATGTAACTACCAATCCATCCCTTCCTAATATATAGCAAAGGGGTTCGCTGTGTATAGGGCTAAATAAAAAAAGGATACAAAACACCAAAAGAGTTGTTTTTAATTGATGCTGACTAATAAAAATATCCATTGGCTTTACCAGCCTAATGAATACCCTCATTGCCAGTATAGTATTAGCAATATGAAAAAAAACATTAGTAATATGATAGCCCAACGGGGTTTTTTCCCATAAATAATTATCGAATAAGTAGGTAAGTTTTACTACAGTGCAACGTTGCCATATAAATTGTAAAAACTCACTTTGCCGGCTTATTAAAAAAATATCCTCGTCAAAAAAATAAAGGTTTTTAACTGCCCAAAAAATTGATATAGCTGCTAAACTAATTACAATAAAATAAAGCGCATTAAAATTTATAAGCCATTTATTTTTCATTTTTTACTTATAAAATTGGAATAGGAGGCTTGTAATTTTGTCAATGTCTTCTTGCTTCAATTCGAAATATAAAGGCAAACGTAATAAGCAATCTGAAAAAATTTCTGAATTTTTTAAAGGCAATAGGGGTTTGTTTTTACTTATAAAAAAAGGACTTGTATGCAGGCCAGGGTAATGAAACATAGCTTGCACCCCGTTTTCCTTTAAAAAAATTATAAGTTTATTTCGCTGATCTAAACTATTACACACTATATAAAAAATATGGGCATTATTGGTGGCAAAACCAGGTATTAGGGGTAATACTAATTTTCCAGTTTCTTGCAGTGGTTGTAATGCTTTGTAATAAAGCTGCCATATCTGTTTACGATTTTTTTGAATAGTATCCAACGCTTGTAATTGGGCATATAAAAAAGCGGCTGTAATTTCGGATGGTAAAAATGAAGAGCCTATATCAACCCAATTATATTTATCAATTTCGCCCCTAAAAAAAGCAGCCCTGTTAGTACCTTTTTCCCAAATTATTTCGGCGCGTTCAATAAATTGCCCTTCGTTTATTACCAACATGCCGCCTTCGCCACATTGGATATTTTTTGACTCATGAAAAGAAAATGTTGCCAGATGGCCTATACTTCCTAAAGTTTGTTTATCATTTTGTTCGTTTATATAAAAACTATCTATTGCCTGGGCTGCGTCTTCTACTACAAATAAATTATGCTTATTTGCAATTGCCATTACGGCATCCATATTACAGGCTATGCCTGCATAATGAACTACTACAATTGCTTTTGTATTTTT
>JAYSTT010000479.1:0-2656 GCA_043719495.1 Ferruginibacter sp.
TCGCATCTTCGTGTTAGAAGTTGATTGATAGGAATTAAATATCAATCATTATCCAAAAATCCTGATAAAGCCAAAAGAATTCAATCCAATGTTTGTGAAAAGCTTATAATCCAGTATCAGTCAACTTCTATTTTTTTTAACAACAATAATTAATATAGAATTCCAATCCTTAAAAAAACTAAAATATCCAAAGAAAAAGAAATCTAAATCCTAAAGAAAAACAAGAAAACCAATATCCAAAAATGCCTATGCTTTAACAAGCGATGGCAGGAAAGACCGAAAAAACCAAATCCTTAGCCTATGCCTTAATAAGCGATGATGGCTTAAATGAAAAGACCGCTGAAACCGGGATGAAATTATTTATGTTGATCTACTTGATTTATAGGAACCCCCTTTGAAAAAGTAGCATCCAGAATGAATCCTGTTTTAAACCTCCAAGTGCTTGGTTGGTTAAAAAAACTTACTTCCATTTAAATTTGATTTTTCAGATTTTTATGGAAGTTTTTTTATTTATTCAAACTCTGGTTCATCCTATTTTTGCATTATGATTTTACAACCGGCATGTAAACTTAAATTTATTCCCAAACGAATTGTTTCGCTTGTACCATCACAAACAGAACTGCTGCATTATTTTGGTTTAGAAGAAGAAATTGTGGGCATAACAAAATATTGCATCCACCCAAAAGAATGGTATAGTAGCAAAACAAAAGTAGGGGGTACAAAAAACGTTATTATCCGGGCTATAAATAAATTACAACCAGATTTGATAATTGCCAACAAAGAAGAAAATGTAAAGGAACAGATTATAGAACTGGCAAAAGATTTTACAATTTTAGTAACTGATGTAAATAATATCAATGAAGCGCTGAAAATGATAACACATATTGGAGAAGTAACCGGAAACACAGAAACCGCTTTATCCCTTACCGAAAGAATAAAAATTAATCTTTCAAAAATTATTCATCCCTGCCATTTTATAAAAACAGCCTATTTAATTTGGAACAAACCCTACATGACCATTGGCGGTGATACATTCATTAATGACATATTGACTAAATGTGGCTTTCAAAATATTTTTGTCGAAAGAAAAAGATACTCGCAAATAACTATTACAGATTTAGTAAATTCTAAATGTCAATTAATTTTACTATCCTCCGAGCCCTACCCCTTTAAACAACAACATATTGATGAATTGCAACATCATTTACCCCTATCAAAAATTATTCTGGCAGATGGTGAAATGTTTAGCTGGTATGGAAGTAGAATGTTGCTGATGCCGGAATACTTAAATAGCCTGGTTAGGATAAATGAATTGTAAGAAAAATGCAGTTTTTACCAGAGAATTCTTTCTGGGGTAACTGCTTATAATAAATTAATGACGGTTTAAATAAATGCCAGCAGTTTCATACATTTGTAAAAAACTAATTACTTATGAGTAAATACAGTTCAGGCGTTTTGTTTGGCGCTGAGTTAGAAGCGTTGTATAATGATGCAAAAGATAATCAGTTTGCATTACCTGCAGTTAATGTTATTGGCACTAATTCTATTAATGCCACTTTAGAAACAGCAGCAAAGGTTAAATCCCCTGTTATTATACAATTTTCTAATGGAGGTGCTCAGTTTATGGCAGGTAAAGGAATGCCGAATGATAAATTGCAGGCTAACATTACAGGGGGAATTTCAGGGGCACTGCATATTCATAATGTAGCTAAACATTACGGTGTTCCTGTTGTAATACACACCGATCATGCTTCAAAAAAATGGTTACCCTGGATAAGTGGTTTAATTGATGCAGGTGAACAATTTTATAAAGAAAAAGGGCAACCACTTTTTAGCTCCCATATGTTAGATTTATCTGAAGAACCCATTGAAGAAAATATAGCCACATCAGTTGAATTTTATAAACGCATGTCGCCCCTGGGTATGAGTATTGAAATTGAATTAGGTGTTACCGGTGGAGAAGAAGATGGAGTTGATAATAGTGATATTGATAATGCGAAATTATATACACAGCCAGAACATGTTGCTTATTCCTATACCGAATTAAGCAAAGTAGGAAAATTGTTTACTGTGGCTGCAGCATTTGGTAATGTGCATGGTGTTTATAAATCGGGTAATGTACAATTAACTCCAATAATTTTAAAAAATAGCCAGGATTATATTGAACGTCAATTAAAAACCGGCCCAAAACCCGTTTACTTCGTATTTCACGGAGGCAGCGGGTCTCCTCAAAATCAAATTAGAGAAGCAATAAGTTATGGGGCAATAAAAATGAATATTGATACCGATATGCAATGGGCTTTTTGGGAAGGTATTTTAAATAATTATAAAAAGAACGAAGCTTATTTACAAGGCCAGTTAGGAAGTCCGGAAGGCCCTGATTCTCCAAATAAAAAACATTATGACCCAAGGGTATGGCTACGCAAAGGAGAAGAAAGTTTTATAAAAAGGTTAGAAGTAGCTTTTGAAGATTTAAATTGTATTAACAGAAATGCATAAAATATAATTAGTTTAGGGGTTTAGGAAAATATTTATGCCAACTAAACTTCTACACAATTATAAACTTCTACACTCAAAACTGTAACAAACATGAGCCAGAAGAAAGAAGAAGATATTGAACTTAATCTAACGGGTGAAGAAGGTGATTCCGAAGAAT
>JAYSTT010000480.1:0-15556 GCA_043719495.1 Ferruginibacter sp.
CCCGGAATGCATGGTACCAACTGGCTTGCGATGAAAAAGAAATATGCAGCTTTTTTGCCCGACCTTGCCTGCCGCAGAGATTTGAATAACCTGATACAATGGATGTGCAGTGAACTGGTGGTGGGGCACCATCGTGTAACCGACGCCGGAGACCTGTTGAATAATCCCGAAAAAGTTGGCGGTGGATTATTGGGAGCAGATTATGCAGTAGAGAATAACCGTTTCCGCATAAAGAAAATTTATGGCGGGTTAAACTGGAATCCGAGTTTAAGATCACCGCTTACAGAGCCGGGAGTAAATGCAAAAGCAGGTGATTACCTGTTGGCAGTAAACGGACAGGACGTGAATGCATCCGATAACCTGTATCGTTTTTTTGAAAACACTGCAGGTAAAATTGTAGAAATAACATTAGGTGCCAAACCAGATACCGGCGGATCGAGAACAGTAAAAGTAGTGCCCGTGGCCAACGAATTTGCTTTGCGCAACCGGGATTGGGTAGAAGGGAATTTAAAAAAAGTAAATGAAGCCACTAATGGACAGGTTGCTTATGTATATGTTCCCAACACAGCATCACTTGGCCATGAATATTTTAAACGCTATTTCTTTCCACAGGCCAATAAAAAAGCCATTATTATAGATGAACGGTTTAATGGCGGCGGCTCACTGGCAGATTATTATATTGATATTTTGCAAAGACCTTACCAGGCACACTGGAATATGCGGTATGGTAAAGACCTTAAAACGCCCAGCGCATCAATACAAGGGCCCAAAGTAATGATCATTGATGAAACGGCAGGCTCGGGCGGAGACATGCTTCCCTGGATGTTTCGAAAATTTAAAGTGGGAACACTGGTAGGAAAAAGAACCTGGGGAGGCCTTGTGGGCATTTTAGGGTTTCCTGAATTTATTGACGGTGGCGGGGTTACTGCCCCCAATGTGGCTATCTGGACTAAAGATGGTTTTGTAGTAGAGAATGAGGGCGTGGCGCCCGATGTAGAAGTAGAGCAATGGCCGGCACAGGTAATTAAAGGCAGGGACCCGCAACTGGAAAAAGCCATTGAAATTGCTTTGAAAGAATTAGAAAAAAATCCGCAGGTAGCTCCTGCCCGACCGCCTTATCCTAAAAAAGTCAGAAATTAATCATATTAAATCTTAGTTTTTTATTCTTAATACAAACTCTCCATCAATCCATTTTATATGATTTTAAAAAGAAGAGACTTCATTAACATTTCTGCCATGGCCGCGGCTACAGGAATAATTGCTGGTATTAGTTCCTGCAGTACAGACAAAAAGCAGGAAGAGAAAAAAGTTTTGCAGGATAAACTGCAATCCATGTTGGCGGGTACTGAGCCTATCTCAATAAAAGAAAGAGAAACCCGGATAGCAAAAGCACAACGCCTGCTCGCCGAACAAAAAATAGAAGCATTGATATTGGATTCAGGTACTTCGCTGGAATATTTTACCGGTATCAGCTGGTGGCCCAGTGAACGGACCATGGTGGCTGTTATTCCTGCAAGGGGCGAAGTAAAATATGTTTGTCCGGTTTTTGAAGAAGCCCGTTTCAGGGAACTGATAAAAATTGGAAGAGATGTTTATTCATGGAACGAAGATGAAAGCCCTTACAAACAAATTGCTACTGCATTAAAAGATACAGGCATTCTAACAGGAAATATTGGCATAGAAGAAAGGCTTCGTTTTTTTATTTTTGATGGTATAAAAAAAGAAGCCCCTCATTTAAATTTTGTAAGCGGCGACACCATCACCATCCCCTGCCGTTTAATAAAATCAGCAGCTGAAATTGCATTAATGCAAAAGGCAAGTGATATTACGGTAGCAGCTATAAAAGTTGGTATCAGTTGTTTGCAGGAAGGTATGTCACCCAGTGATGTTACAGAGATTATTACCGGGGCACAGCAACAAATGGGCAATGATTCCGGTTTTGCGTTGGTACTTTTTGGTGAGGCATCTGCTTTTCCGCATGGCACCACCAAGCCTCAGAAATTAAAGAAGGGAGATATTGTATTGATGGATTGTGGCTGCCAGGTGGAAGGATATAATTCTGATATTACCCGTACCATTGTATTTGGCGCAGAACCAACCAAACGCCAATTGGAAATATGGAATTTGGAAAAACAATCTCAGGCCGCTGGTTTTGTAGCTGCTAAAAACGGAGTAGCCTGTGAAGCAGTAGATGCTGCTGCCCGTAAAATTTTAATTGATGCTGGATTTGGCCCTGGATATAAGTTACCCGGATTGCCTCACCGCACTGGGCATGGCATTGGATTGGATGGACATGAATGGGGAAATATGGTAAAGGGGAATAAACAATTACTGGAACCCGGCATGTGTTTCAGCGTAGAGCCCACCATTGCTATACCGGGCGAATTTGGGGTTAGACTGGAAGATTGTGCTTACATGACTGCTGATGGGGCCAAATGGTTTTCACCAACCAGCAAATCTATCAGCGAACCATTTGTTTAGATAATTTAAACAGCATTTCAACTTTTTACCTTTATCCAACAAGATTGTTACCGGCTTACTTTTTTTAATCCCATGTATGGCTGGAATAAATTAAGCTGATTAATGAAAAATGCTTTATTTTAGTATAATCAATGTAATTCAATTGACTTTGGTAAATTTAAAAAATACTTATTTTTTGCTTTTGATAGATGTCAGAAACTCTACTGGATTACCCAGTAAGGCAATGAATGACAAAATGAAATTGCTGGAGGCAACACTCATAAAACTAAACAAAGAATTCAGTGATCAGATAGCACTTCCGCTTAGTATCAGTTATGGTGATGAAATTGCGGGTTTATTTCATTCACCAAAGAATTTTTACGATATTATCATGCGGATACAACAACTCTTCTATCCCCTAACCAGCATTCGTTTTGCATCGGTAAAGGGTAAAATTTCTATGGAATCCAAAGACATCCGTAAAGTTGGGGGTCCAATCTTTAAAAAAGCCAGTAATGCCATTAGTAACCTGAAGGAAACTAACAATTACGCTTCTTGGCATTTAGGAAATATCATTCAGGACAGAAGTCTTGAATCACTTTGTGAAATAAGTAATGCATTAATCAAGGATATGAGCGACTACCAGCGAAAAGTATTTGACCTATTAAGTGCAGGGCATACACAAAAAGAGATAGCGCAACAATTAGGAAAATATACTCAATCGGTATGGGATGCCGTACAGAGAAGTAAGGCAGTATATGTAATAAAAGCACAAAAAACAATAAATCTGATCTTAATGGCAAATAAATGACAAACCACTTATTTTAGATAAATAAATTCATAATGATTGATCTGTTACATAAATATGGTTTAATCCTCATTACATTTCTGTTATCATTGATTCTTTCTTCTATACTGATCCGCAAGGGTATCCCTAAATTGAAGAAAAGTATCACACCGGAAAATACACAAAAGGTAAAATTGTTCAGGGATCTTGGCTTTTGGATCGGCTTTTTTGAGCATGTAATCATTTTTGTATTCTTAATGAACAATGAATTTAGTGCACTGGCCATTATTTTTGGAGCTAAGGAGTTTGTACGAAAGGAAGAAATAAAGGCTAATCCGGCATACTATCTTTTAGGTACACTTATCAATTTTGGAATAGCGCTGATTATGGTGGAGATTCTGAAAGAAATATTAAAATGAGATAATTGGCTAATTAATTCTTCATCAAACTAGGGATTGCAAAATAAGGAAGATATTCAACTTA
Source organism: Ferruginibacter sp. (assembly GCA_043719495.1). Lineage (GTDB taxonomy): Bacteria > Bacteroidota > Bacteroidia > Chitinophagales > Chitinophagaceae > Ferruginibacter. The sequence goes on from JAYSTT010000480.1 coordinate 3,731, forward strand.
TTTTCCTTATTTATGAAAGCAATGGACTTGATTTGTGTATTCGAAGGATCTTTTTTTGCGGATTTCGGTTTCTAAGTACATGAACCTGGGCAAAATAAATCAATCATCTAACAAATAGCAAGTAGTTAATTTATTAATGGCTGCAGTATAAAAATAATGGAATAAAAAAATAATTTCTTCCATTCATAAAGGAATCGGCTCCAGCACGCTCTTCTCCCACGCCTCATATTTCTTTTTCATTTTTTTAAAAAGAGCGGGGTAAGTTGATTTTAAATCCTGCTTTTCTCCAGGGTCAATTGCAAGATTAAAAAGATACTCTCCTTTTTCATTTTGCAAATATTTCCAATTGCCATCACGTATTGCTTTTTGTTTTTTTTCCTGAGTTAACCGCCAATAAAAAATTCTGTCAATGGTTTTTTGTTTTCCTGTACAAACAGGTAGTAGGTTTATACCATCCAGGGGAAAAGCTGGATCGGGTTTTACATGAGCAACTGCAAGCATTGTAGCTGTCCAATCCATCGTAATGGCAACCTGTTGTGTAATAGTATTGGCAGGTATTACACCCAGCCATCGCACGAATGCCGGTTCACGTATTCCTCCTTCCCATACCGTTTCTTTCATACCCTTGTATATTCCCATATCAGAAAATTCTTCGCCGCCATTATCACTGGTAAATATTACCAAAGTGTTTGCAGCAAGGTTAGCGTCATCAATGGCTTGCATTATTTTTCCTATTGCATCATCCAACCATTGCACCATTGCAGCATATTTTTCTTTTGACACTCCTTGTGCCAGTTTAAAGTATCGGGATAGGCTTTGTCACCAGGTGCCTGCCATGGCCAGTGAGGTGCGTTAAACTGTATGCTCAGAAAAAAAGGTTTATCATGTTTTTGTTTAATGATATCAGCAGCCTTTTCACTCCATATATCTGTCAGGTAACCTTCTTTAGATACAGGACTTTCATTCTCGTACAAATCAGGTACGCCTTTCGGATTTTTATGTGATACATAATCAATGCCGCCGGCATGGAAACCAAAAAAATAATCAAACCCATTTTTATTAGGACTGTATTTCTGATCGTAGCCCAAATGCCACTTTCCAACAAGATAAGTTTGATAGTTATTATTCTTAAGCAAGGTAGCCACTGAGGTAAAATCCGGAGTTAAGCCAATGATACTGTCTTTATGTCCCCAGCGTAATGGCTCCATCAAACCTATGGGTGTACGTGCCGGATACCTGCCTGTCATAAAAGCCGTACGGGTGGGTGTGCAAAGCGCAGCTGCAGCATAGGCATTAATAAATTTTACACCCTGAGATGCAAGTTTATCCAGGTGTGGTGTTTGATAATCTTTACGGCCATAACAACTCAGGTCGGCGTATCCCAAATCATCCGTCATAATATAAATAATATTGGGCCTGGTTGTTTGACCCTGCACCCTCAGTAGTAAAGTGCTTAAAAAAAGAATAACAAAAAACAATTGACGAAGCATAGATCGTTTTGTATAGTAAGATACAGTCTTTATTGCTTTTGCCCAACGATATTCATAGCTCTATTTTTATTGTTGATAATTTCGTTTCGTTGTAATACGAACCGGTACGGAGAGAACACATTTAGCAGTTGTCCAACACGAACTGAGACTAAAAGTTAATTTTGTCATCCAGACTGGCAATAGAGATTTTTTTATTATCGAGTTTAACGATTTGTTGTGCCAGGCTTATACCTGTTAATTGAATAAGAGAAAAAGAAAAAAGAAATATTTTTTTTGTAACCATAGTTTGCGTTTGCTTTGTTAAATACAGATAGTTGCTAAATATACGCAACTACCGATTAACATTTATAAAGTGATCATCAATAAAATATTTCCGAATGAGCTTTACATTTCCACTGATAAATTACTGACATAGCCACCTCACTTATAGCCTGAAAAAGCAAGTTTAAAATTACAGTAAGAGATTTCCAAAAACATTGTGGTATAATTAAATGAATAGTATTCATGACATTTGCGCCTGCGGGAGAAATATCTGTAAAGAATTACTTAATTTTAATTAAAAATTTCGTTATGAAATATTACCTGCAATTATTCATTATTATTTTACTCTTATTTTTTTCTATTGGTACCCATGCCCAGCATAAAATTATTTGGGAAATAGCCGGCAGTGATACGGCCCAGCAAAGAACCGTATACAGGCAAATTAATAATGTATTTATTGCTGCACCTGATACAAAAATTGAAGTAGTATTTCATGGCAACGCTATTTACGCAATGTTAAAAGATACAGGCTATTTTAAAACACAAATTGCAGACCTCTATAAAAAAGGGGTAGTATTTGCGGCCTGTAATAACTCTCTAAAATCCAGAAATATAGAACCAGGCCGTGTAATACAGGAGGCCATTATAGTTCCCATAGCCATTTTAGAAATTGTAAAGAAACAGGAAGAAGGTTGGTCGTATATTAAGGCAGGGTAGTAATATTATTCTTCATCAGGCATGCCTTAATTTTTAGCAGGGTTGGTTTGTATCCTATGGATTATGCATTGCTCAGATCGTTACGCATATTAGAGTAGTTATTACAAAGTCGCTTGCACTGATGTAACTGAAAATAAATACTAACAGCAGTGAGGTTTCAGGTTAGAACATGAGGAGCATTTGATGATTTGGGTTGGAATGTGTTGCTGAAATTTTAAAGTTGTGACTGCCAATAATAAGAAATCCATTTTTTAAATAAAAATCAATTGCTCTTGAGTTTTGCTTCCACACATATAACCAGATACCTCTTTGATTATTTTTATTTGAAAGTGCCATATTAAATTGAAAGAGTTCAAATCCCAATTTTAAATCATGAAATTCTTTTAAAAGATAAAGCCGCTCCATCTTTGTGATATTTTGTATTGGACTACCTATGTGCGGGAAATCGAAAATTATTTTGGAGTAACCAGCAGGCAGATTGTTATGATAAATGATATGATAAATATTATTGGGGCGCTTAATTCCTGTTTTAAAATAATTTCATTATACTTTTCAAAAACGTAGTTATTGATGTCTCCTGTTTTAGCGCTGTTTCCATGCTACTCTATAAAAGTTATTTTTGCAATACCCGAAAGTAATGCAGCGTCTTTTTCGCCGGCTTTAACAATTGAAGTCATTCTCAGGTTTTAAATAAAATAATATAATAATCACTCCAGGTAAGTTTAGCATTTAAGGCAACACTTGAATATACACAACTCCTGTTACAGTTTTGATATGTTATTTTATCATTACAGATATGTCGTATTGATTTTGAGTGGTAGCGTAATCCTGCCACTCAAACGAGTTTTTGAGAAGAGGTAGTTGAAGTTTTTAATTACTATGGGCAAATAAAGCCTCAAAAAAAATCGGGTTTTTATTTGCAGTATATCTACTACTCAAGGGGGAACTTAATTCATATTTAATTCCTTTTCCTGCATTAATTGCTGATTGAATTCCTTGAATCCATTTTCAGCCCCCATCACAATATTATCCAGTTCAAAATATTCACCGGTAAATAATTTGGTAGCCTTCAATTCTTTTAAAAAATCGTGGTACTGTTCTAAATCAGTAGTTTCTACAACAAAAAAATCAGACACTTTTGCATTAAATGCTTCAGCATTAAAAACCCTGAATTGAATATGATCGTTGTAAGAAGATAGTAAAGGATATAAAAACTGCCTGAACATATTAGTACGGTAATCTTTATTCATTACCCACCACTTTGGCGTGGCTTTTAACATTAGCAAAATTGAGTATTTCATCTTTTATATATTTTATCTTATATAAAAACATATAAAAGAGGCTTTTGTTTAATTATAGAAAATAATTTGAAAATATCTCACCGGAGCTTTATCAAACGAAATATATTTTTCAAAATATCCTTTCTGCAAAACGCTGATATTTTCGGGCCATTACATTTTAACTACACAAAATAAATTTATAGGGTAGCAATTTTGGGTTTTAGAGGTATTAAACATCGTGGTTCTAAGTAGATTACTTTCTAAATTTTAAATTACAGTGTGAAACCCCTCTATAAAAAATGATTGTATAAGCGAACACTTGCCCACCTGGGGAGCTAACTATAAATTTAACAGTGGTATAAACAGCATTAAAACTTAACATACTTTTCTAAAAGCTGTTTGTCAATTCCTTTTTCTTTTGCCTTCTTTGCCTGCTTACGTAAAATAAATTCAAAGATGCTCATCCATCCCGGCAGGTTACTTTCACTGATTTGGAATAGCCAGGCCAGCGCCAATTTATCTTTGGGAAATCCATTCGGCTTGCAAAGTCCGTCATTGGCCAGCCCATAACCAATCTGCAGAGATTGTTCAAATCCCCTGCTTGCAGGACGAAGTTCTACTTTGAATTTACAAGGCTTGCCACTCCGGTTTCTGAAAAAATGATTGGTATTGGCTTCAGCTGTACCTGATTTACCCGGTTGTAATGTATGAAGTGTTTTACCCAGCCTTATCTGCACTTCACCTTCTATACATTCAAATGCTTCGGAATAAGTTTTATGATAATGCAGCCCTACACCTCCGCCATCGGCCAGTTCTACTTCTACCAATGTGTATTCACCATTGGTATCAGCTGAAGTTTTTAAAAAGTTGACCGTGTCTTTTTGAATGGGGTTATAAATCTTTCTTTCCATGATGCACAGATTTACGACAAAATTATAGCAAGGGTTTTTGATTGAAATAGTTTATGCCCCTTTGCAATGTTTGATGAAGCCCCGGGCCGATGCGGAGAACATTTTGCCCCCTTGAAATGTAATAACAATCCCTGACATTATATTAATTCCTAAATTTATTTTCCAAAAGTTCCATGCCTCCTGAAATTTAGCTTTACAGATTTAGTTCTTCCCTTCTTACTACCATTTCTTAACCAAGCTACAAATACAATAAAAAAGATTCTTTCGCTATTAGCAATCGGAGTGCTGGCTCTCTGCTATTCTTGCAACAATGATAAAACCGAAAAAGCAGCCGGAGATGTAACCTCCGCAGAAAAAAAAGACAATTCGATGGCTGAAAAAAATCTGGCTGCTTCACACATTGTAAATGCTGCTTTTCAAACGGGTGACATCAGCAAAATTGATGATGCCATAGCCGCCGATTTTGTTGATCATTCCGACCGTGGGGATATGAACAGGGATCCCTTCATCATTTTGTTTTTAATTTAATCATTAAGGAAGGGGACACATGCGCCACACACTTAAGCCAGTTGGTACAACATAATTACTATTGTACAAGAAAAGTGATTGGCTGCCGGCGATATGCATTTACATAGCGGCCATTTTGAGTGGCTGGTATCCAATTAGGACCTTTTTTAATAACCGTTACAGCTTCGGGGCACATTCCATAGCCAGGATCATTTTCGCATACAACATCCCTTAAACTACCATCTTTGCTTACAATAAACTTTACTATAACGGTGTATGTACCTGCCGGAGCACCATTATTTACAGGTGTATTTGCAATTAAGTTTTTTCTTAAATAGTTTCGCCAGCCATCATCGCCCCCGGCAAAGCCTGCCTCTACTTCAACTTTTGAATATACTTTGTCTTCATCTGTTAAATCAAATTTCGGTGTGCTTTTTTTTGATATGATGACTGCCTTTTTTTTAACAGGTGTTTCTGATTCATCACCCGGGATGCTTTTTTTAAGGCTATCGCCTGTTTCATTTAAAGGAGGTTTCATAACCGCTGTATCTTTGTGTACATTTTCATTGCTGGTTTTACCCGAATCCGTATTACAGGTTGCCACATAAATAATACATATTAAAACTACCAATGCCAATATAATAAATAGGTATTTTTTTCTTCTCCAAAAAACAGGCTCTGCTTCCTCCAATGCAATGTCTGGATTGTTAATAAATGAATCATCTAATGCTGGTGCTGTAACTATCTCTTTTTGAGAAATGTTTTCATTATTAAAAACACTGTTTTGTAAAGGAGGAGTATCTGCTTTTTCAATTGGTAAGGTAACCTGCTCTTCTTCTTCCGGCAAATCTGGCTGTATTTCAAGTTTCACTTCTGCCTGTTGCTTAGTAAAATCAACCTGTATCTTTTCTTCGGCTTTTTTCCTGGCTTTTATGGTTTCTAGTACTTTTCTTACCCCGGATGCAATATTATTATAGGCCTGTTCGGGTGTCTTCCAGTCATCAACAGGCTTCCCTTCCTGTGGCAAAACCTGCAATTCGTTTAAGTTGAAGTTATCGTCAGTAAAATTGAAGTCAATATCCCACTGGCAATAATTGATAATTATTGGTATGACTACAGATTTATTCGTTTTATGCCTGTCAATAGCAAACTTAAATTCTACCTGGTTGATGAATTCGGAATTCATAAAATCAACACTTATAAGCAGCAGAAATAAATCTGTTTGTTCCAACCGGGACTCAATATGAGGTTTCCACTCCTGTCCTGCCTCAAGGTATTCATCATGCCAAAGAACAAGGTCGTAGGCTTTTGCAAAAGAGTTTAAGTGAGCTAAAATTCGCTGCTTTATATCCTTGTCTTCCCTTGCGTAAATAATAAAAGTGTTTATAGTATTGGACATGATTTTGATTGTAGCAGGTACTAAAATATATAAAATAATTTAAACCAACTTTTTATACTTAAGGCTTACTAGTAAAATTTGAAGATTTACTTTTTTAAATCCAGTTATAAACCGGTAGAACTAAAGAGGCATCACGTGATCCCTTCATCATTTTGTTTTTAATTTAATCATTAAGGAAGGGAATCCCGATGGCTATCGGGACGCCAAATACCCAGTTGGGTTAGCCACTTTACGCACTTTCGGTTTCAGAAAAATTAAGAAACATGTGGTGATTCAGATTATAGTATGTTTTAGTGACGTAAAATTTGTGACTTCCTATAATTGTAAATCCGGCCTTCAGATAAAAGTTAACTGCCCTATTATTGCCAATCCAGGTATATAACCATATACCTGCTTGGTTATTATTTTTTGATAGACCGATGTTGAAATTTAAAAGCTCAAGACCAAGTTTCAAACCGTAAAATTCTTTAAGTAAATAAATCCGATCCAACTTAGTTACATTTTCTGCAACGATATTTGGATGCACAGCATTTAAAATAATTTTAGAAAAGCCAACTGCCTTCTCATTGTAACTAATAATGTGGTAAATATTTTTTACATCATTGAGTTCTTCCTTAATTGCCTTATCATTATAATTTGTCGCAAGATATTCATTCATGTTATCCACCGAAGTACTATCTCTATGGACTTCTGCTACTGATACTTTGCCTATACTAACAATTGATTTATAATTTTCTTCTGTTGCTTTTATCACTGAAATCATCTGAAGTATTTTATATGCATGTCTCCTGCATGTTGTATTTAAAACTGTACCGTACCACGCATGGCAGCTAAGGTCCGGGGCTTGCCGCAGGCTGGGTATTTGTTGCTGTGTCCGGCCCCATGACGATGCATATAAAGAAACGGAAATTTATTTAAACCGGGAAGCAAATTATAAACGATCAACCAAGGGCTGCCGCAAGTGTTCTCATAGATACTTCTTCTCTTTATCAAAATGATGACAGGATCACTTGTGATTTTTTAGTTTTGCCCGGATATTGATAAACAGATGTTCATTTATTAATAAGCTGCAGAGTTGCCCTTGCTTTTCGTTTGTTAACCCCGGTTGCAAACCGGTAGAACTGAAGAGACACAGGTGATCCCACCATGATTACGTTTTAAATTTAAGCATTGCGGGGGGAACACCTGCGCCAAACACTTAATCCAGTTGGTGGTTCTTATGCAATTCATTTAGAAAGCCACTCCTACACCAGCATACGCCGTCGTCGGGTGTTATCACCCACGACTAAAGCTTGAGCTGCTGCCATTCTATTTTTTTGTACATTTTACGCCGTCGTCGGGTGTTATCACCCACGACGAAAGTTTGAGCTGCTGCAAACCTGTTTTTTTGTACATTAGGCTAATGAAAACAATCTACCCGGTTCACTGGCCGCAATTTTATACTGCAACCTGTTACGAATGGTTGCCCTTACTTGATAATGATAAATATAAAAACATCATCGTTGGCAGTTTACAATACCTCGTTAAAAATAAAAGAATTGAATTAAACGCTTTTGCAATTATGAATAACCACATTCACCTGATATGGCAGGTGCTGCCTGGCTATGAACCATCTGCCGTTCAGTTAAGTTTTATGAGATTTACTGCTCAACAAATAAAATTTGAACTATTGAAAGATGCCCCCGATTTAATTGAGAAATGTAAAGTGAATAAAGGAGACAGGGAATATCAAATATGGAAGCGTGAACCTTTGGGTATAGATTTATTTACTGAAGCTGTCTTTATGCAGAAACTTAATTACATTCATAATAACCCTGTAGCTGCGGGGTTGTGCAAATTACCAGAGGATTATTATTATTCATCTGCATTGTTTTATGAGCAGGGAATTGACCATTTTAATATGCTTACACATTATAAGGGGTAAGCTCTTTTGCATTATTGCTAGCTCTTTTCGGGTGCTGCGCCAGTGGTGAGAACAGCAGCTGGCGGCGTAAGCGGTTGGGTCCGTTGGCTTGCGTGTGTTATAGGTAAGACCTACATCGGCGGAAATTATTGTAAATTTGTCTTAATGCATATGTTGGCAGTAAAATAATATATTCAGTATGACAACTTCTTCCAATTCCTTTTCCGGAGATTTGAGCATGAATACGGAGGCGATTCAGTGCCCCAAGTGCAACAGCGTGATGTTACAGGGGTTCATTTTCGACCGGTCGGATGGAGGCCAGCGTCGCGTCATCAACTGGGTTGAGGGAACACCGGATAAGGCTTTCTGGACTGTTACGAGAATACAAGAGGAAAAGTGCGTTCCAGTGGGTACCTTCCGTTGTTCGGCGTGTGGCTTTCTGGAATCCTATGCACGCCCGGAATTTGCTGCCAAGTGAGCTAGAAAGAGTTACAAACCGGTAGAATTGAAGAGACACCGGTAGAGCCCATTATCAGTTCGTTTTAATTTAATGATTGAGGAAGGGAACATGGGCGCCAGTGGGTAATAACCCTGTAGCTGCGGGGTTGTGCAAATTACCAGAGGATTATTATTATTCATCTGCATTGTTTTATGAGCAGGGAATTGATCATTTTAATATGCTTACACATTATAAGGGGTAAGCTCTTTGTTTTATTGCTGGCTCTGCTGCGCCGGTGGTGATAACACCAGCCGGCGGCGTAAGCGGTTGGACCAGTTGGCTTACGGGTGTTATAGGTAAGACCAGCATCGGCGGAACAAATAAACACCGGCTGCTTGCAAAAGCCTAGTCTTTTATACACCGTATAGAAAGACCGTTTCTTTCAGCGGTGTATGTACTATAGCTGTCTTCAGCGGCATATCTCAAACTGTGATAATAAATTCCAAAAGAAGGCCAAATTGTAGAAGTCCACCAAATTCCATTTGTATTAATACCGCCAAAACTCCCTGTGCTTCCTCTCGTTCCTCCTGGTAGTCCATAAAATCCACTAGAATTAGTAGCACCTACATTTGGGGTTAGCCAATGTGATGTACCCATCTCTTTCATTTTACCTCCTGCAATAGCAGCTCCTCCGAGAAAATTCTCAAGCAATGTCCAATCTGTTTCAGTTGGTACATGCCAACCCGATGGTGCTATAAGTCTTGTGTCACTTGTCGCCCACCAATTATAAAGTCTTCCGTAGGTTGTGTTATTGCTTGCATCATTGTTGTAATTGCAATATGCACCTGATTGGCTTAGGGCATACCATTGTCCTCCGTCCGAAACATTAGGAATCAAATCGCCATTTCTATAACGTGTAACTTTTAAATTTTCTACCATCCAAACTTGTGACCCAATTGTAACTGTATTATATACATTCCCATCAATATCAGTAACTATACCCGTAGAAGTAGTGAACGATAATTGATTTCCATAACCTGTTCCTAAAGAATTTGTAGCATACGCTCTAATGTAGTACAATGTGTTTGGGGTTAAAGAAGTGAGAGAGCTATTGAAGTTGCCAACGCCAATTCCGTTTGTTGTCTTGTTATTTAATATTGTTGGGTTTTGTGACACACTCCAACAAACACCTCTAGCTGATATTGAAGCTCCTCCATCTGATGTGATTGTACCTCCACTTTGAGCAGTTGTAGGCGTTATTGTTGTAATAATTGAAGTGGAAACTACAGGAATTGTAGTAGCTACAGATTGTGTTGTAAAAATAATTTCGTTCCCATAGTTTGTACCTTGTGAATTTGTCGCATAAGCTCTCAAATAGTATGTTGTATTTGGTGATAGGGTTGTTAAAGAGCTAGTGAAAACCCCTAAACCATTTCCATTTGTTGAAAAACTATTTGTTGTTGTAGGGTGCAAAGATGTTCCCCAACATACACCTCGAACTGTTACTGGACTACTTCCAACATTAGTAACATTTCCACCTGATAACGCTGATGTATTTGTAGTGTTTGAAACTGATGTAGTAGAAACTGTTGGAAGTTGAGTATTAGGTGTTGAACAAGTGAAAAGAATTTTAGAAAAGTCAAAAATGTCAGGATATGATGCAGAGGCAAATGTCCAACCAAAAAATGTTAAGTTTGCTTCAGCACCTGCACTAATTCCTGCCTTTAATTCGCAATCGGGTGTTGGTAATAATTGCCCTGTTGCTTTTATGTAGCCTTGTGTTGTTATGCTACCCTTAGCCCAATTTGAACCCCAAAGTTTAAAATCAATTGCAGGCTCTACATATATTTTAGCACTTGCAATTCCATTAAGACCTGAAAATACAAACTGGTTATCCATTGTCTTAACATAACCCTTATCCCAATTATTTGATTTATATTCAATATAAGAATTAACATTAGTAGTCTTAGTGTCAGAGGCAACAATTTCTATATTGATTGAACCACTAGCCCCTAGACTTACCCTTAGTACTGCGGCAATTACTATTGGTGTTCCGGGTATAGTAAACAATCCTATTGGTTGTGAATAAATATTAATTTTTTTTGAAACACTTCCGATACTACCGCCCGAGGTAATTAAAGTGTTAAGTGTTCCTTCAAAATTGCCATCTAGTTTTGCATACTCTAAAGTGAAATTATTAATGTCAACTTTGATATGAAATTTCGGAAGTAATCCTGAATTGACACTAACTTTTAATTGGTCAAAAGAAGTGTTGTTATTACCATCTACATCGTAAAGAATTACTTCGGGTGAAGTAATAGTAAAAGATGGTGCAGAAGTAGTAAAATCAATATGCAAATTTTTGAATGCTTCTGTGAGTGTGACTTCTGTTGTGAGAATGTTATATAAAGTACCACTTTTAATTATACTAGAAATTTTTCTAAGAAATCCTTCTGGAGCATTTGTTGTAATTCCCGAAACTATAATATTACCTGTCGCAAACTTTTGTAGTTGTTCTGTATTACCGTTAAAAATTACATGCGTCGAATCGATTGATTGAATTATTTGCCCTGTTGAATTATCAACAATAACTGTATTTGGTCCTAATTCAATTAAAGGAATCCCTGCTGGCGGAGTTACATTTTCTGTTGATGGATTTTTTTTACAACCCATAAAGAATAAAATGAAAATAAAAATTATTGTGCTAATTTTTTTCATGGCTTTATGTTTAAAAATAAATGAAAAATTAATTTTTTTTATAATTGTACAATATTTTGCTTGGTTTCTGTCCTAGATACTTCAAATGTAATGTGGTGTCGATTTATTCTGACTAACGTAAAATTTTATTATTGTTAATCAAGCAGTTACAAACCCGAGTTCTTCAGGTTTTAAATTAAATTTAGTTATTTTTTTACGTAT
>JAYSTT010000049.1:0-1820 GCA_043719495.1 Ferruginibacter sp.
GCAATATTTCCAAAGCTGCAAAAGAACTGGGTTTAACAAGAACTGCTTTATACCGCAGGCTAAGCAAATATGAAATATAAAAAATACGAGTGGCGCTTAATAACTAAAGTAGTATTGCTGTTTGCCATACTTGCTGCTGCTGCCTGGTTTTTGGTAAATAAAAAATATTTATTCCTGGCTTTATTAATTCCTGTTCTGCTGTTTCAGCTATATGATGTTTACCGGATGCTGAAAAAAGCACAGGATGAAGTGCAGGAATTTGTAGAGTCCATACATTACCGGGACTTTTCAAGATATTTTAATGTAAAACAAGCCCCGGCCGAATTGCAATCGCTTCGGAAAGGCTTTAATGATATTAATACCACGTTCAAGGTTATCAGCAAAGAAAAAGAAATACAATACCAATACCTGCAAAAAATTCTGGAACTGGTGGATACCGGAATTATTTCTTACGAAACAGAATCAGGAGAACTGAACTGGATGAATGATACTTTTAAAAAGATGATGGACATTCCTTATTTAAAAACCATTCGCTCTTTAGAAAAAAGAGATGCCAATCTTTACAAAGAGGCAATTGCTATACGCCCCGGCCAAACGAAAGTAGTAGCCGTAACAAAAGATAACAGCCAGGTAAAAATTTTACTTGCTGCCACTATGTTTCAAACCGAAGGAAAAATAAATAAAGTAATAGCCTTCCAGAACATTAACGAAGCGTTGGATGAAACAGAAGCCAAAGCCTGGCAAAAATTACTGAGTGTAATGACACATGAAATTATGAATTCTGTAGCTCCTATTTCTTCACTTGCAGGAACTTTAAAAAACAGGCTATTGCAAACTACCACTATATCGCATACCAATAGCAGCGACAGGGATGACCTGGAACTGGGCCTGGAAACCATTAAGCGAAGAAGTGAAGGATTATTAAAATTTGCGGAGACTTATCGCAACCTGAATAAAATAACCACTCCAAATCTTAAAAAAGTATTGGTTCGTGATTTATTTGAAAACCTGCATACTTTAATGCAACCCACACTTGAACAGAAAAAAATTGAACTGGAAGTGATACTCAAAGATCCCGGATTGGTGGCTGAATTGGATGTAAACCTTATTGAACAGGTATTAATAAATTTACTGATTAATGCTTTAGAAGCAGTGAAAGAAAAAAATAACCCCAGAATTGTTTTATCTGCTGCAATTGAAAATAATAAATTGTTAATTAAAGTAGCTGATAACGGGGCTGGCATATCAGAGGAACTGCTGGATAAAATTTTTATCCCATTCTTCAGTACCAAGAAAACCGGTAGTGGAGTGGGTTTAAGTTTATGCAAACAAATAATGCTGCTGCATAAAGGTACTATTCAGGTGCAAACCAGAGAAGGTGAAGGAAGTGTATTTATATTACAGTTTTAAAAGCACTACTCTAAATACATAATCTTTACCATTTAACCTAAGCAAAAATTTTGAGAAGGCTCTAATTTTTTTTCATTGCATAGCCTTGCTGCCCAGGTAATTTTATATTTATTATTGTTGGGATTTATTATTTATAACCTTCTTCTAATCGCCACATTCCGGTTTACAGGTACAGGCAATTTTTAATTTGCCTGGCATAAACAAATATCCAATCAGCACTATTAACAAAAATCAGTTGTCAAGATGACTTATATCGTTTACAGCTTAACCCCTGACATTTTGATTACCGGGTTTTTGCAAGATTAGTTGATACTTACTGTTAAGCCTAATTCAATAGTTGCTCAAAGAAACCGCCAATTTTATTTGCCCTGTCCACAAATTGAATCTCTAAAATCCAGTTCCTGCTGTTT
>JAYSTT010000481.1:0-6406 GCA_043719495.1 Ferruginibacter sp.
CCGCTTAACCCCATCGGGCTGGGACTGTTAGCCGTTCCTTCTCTTACAAAAGAATATAAATGATACAACATACTGTGTACATCCTGCTGGGTTTGTGCAACTTCTCCTGCAAAAGCAGGGCTTGCAGCTTCAATTACAATATCACTCTTCCATAATTCTTTCCAGGCATTGTTATGCATTTCAACTAGTCTGTCCCTGCCCTGTAATTTTGCAAAAATAGTTAAGCGTTCCGCTTCATTCAATGGATCATCGTGGTGTGCAGATGTTATTGATGAACCCACAATGGAATAGCGATAGGTTTCACCTGCTTTTAATTTTTTTGCAAATTTCATCAGGTGCATATTGTTATCCCACATTTCGTGTATCACTCTTGGTTCGCTGCCGTGTGCTTCGCTAAAAATAAAAGCATTGCTGGCACACATCAATAATTTTCCGGTGGGGCTTTTTGCTGTTGACGTTAATAAACTTATTGTAGTGTGCGGCCTGTCAATTTCATTGTAATAATTTTGTGCATCTTTTAATGCATCGGGTGCTTCCATTTGAGAAGCACTGCCGAGATTGAAATCTTTTTTTGCAGTTACTGTTATATCCATCAAAACAGAATAAGGCAACTGGCGAAGGGCATAATAAGTGTAGCTTATTGTTGCCACATCTTTATAATTAAATGAAGTAGTAAAATTTGCAGATTGCATATTTAAACTCTGCTGCATATTACTTACATCGGCGTTGCTCAACCTTCTGCCATCAACCTCCATATACATATTCAACAGGTTGAAACTTTTTAAAAAATTACTCACCCTTCCTCTTCCGTACAAATCGTAGGCACCGGCAAGCACTACATCTTTTACTTTAAATGCTTCGGGGCTGCTTACAATACCAATCATACCATTGGCAACTGTTACACCATAATAATTTTTTGAATCAATATTGGAAGCTGTTATTTTCCATGCATCTTGTGCAAAAGAACCAGCATAAAAAATTACAAGGCAAATACAGGCAAACAATCGTTTCATAAATGTATTTTTGTTACAGTGAAATTACAGCAAACAAGTTAAACATCTTTTGTTGCCCTGAGTAAGTTCCAAAAAAATTAACGGCATTTTTTTAAACAACAATCGTTTGCAATTATGTTAAAATAAATTAACTACCCAAGTCCTTATAGCTTTTACTATCTTAACAGCTGCAAAAACTTGCTTATGAACCAGAACAAACTTTTTCGCTACTCCATTGTGGCCGCATTGGCCGGTTTTATTTTTGGGTTTGATACCGTGGTTATTTCCGGTGCAAATAAACCCATTCAGGATTTATGGCATACTACTCCTTTTTTTCATGGCTTTTTTATAATGTCGATGGCTTTATGGGGAACAGTTTTAGGTTCAATTTTTGGTGGCATACCCACTGAAATATTTGGCAGAAAAAAAGTGTTGTTCTGGATAGGAATTTTATTTGCTGTTTCTGCTTTTGGTTCTGCCCTTGCACAAGATCCTTACACTTTTTCTTTTTTTAGATTTATTGGTGGCGTAGGCATTGGAGTTTCATCAGTGGTTGCACCCGCTTATATTTCAGAAATTTCAACCGCTGGTACAAGAGGAAGACTAACAGCAATGTATCAATTCAATATTGTTTTTGGAATTTTAATTGCTTATCTCTCCAACTATTTTTTAGAAGGCGTTGGTGGCGATAATGACTGGCGCTGGATGCTGGGTGTGTTGGCAATACCTGCATTAATTTATACGGTAATGGTAATGGCAGTACCCGAAAGCCCACGCTGGTTAATCAGCAAAAAAAATGACTTAGTTGCTGCAAAAAAAATAATGAATGATATTGGTGTAGAAAATGCTGATGCTGAAATTGCAACTATTATTGAAAGCAACAAACATGAAGTATCGAAAGGAAATACATCCCAATTTTTTAGTGCTAAGCATAATAAAATAATCCGGTTGGCATTTTTAATTGCATTTTTTAACCAGTTATCCGGTATCAATTTTATTTTATATTATGCACCAGAAATTTTAACCAAGATTGGGTTGGGCGAAAAAGAATCTTTATTAAACTCCATTGCCATTGGCGGCACCAATTTAATTTTCACTTTTGTGGGCTTATATTTAATTGACAGGCTGGGAAGAAAAACTTTAATGATAATTGGATCAATTGGATATATCATCAGTTTATCAATGGTGGCTTATGCTTTTAAAACCGGTGCCAGCCCAACTTTTTTAATGACGTTTTTATTATTTTTTATTGCCTCTCATGCTATTGGGCAGGGCGCTGTAATCTGGGTTTTTCTTTCAGAGATTTTCCCTAATAAGATACGGGCAATGGGCCAATCGTTTGGGGCCAGTGTTCACTGGGTATTTGCTGCCATAATTACTTTAGTAACACCCATTTTTTTAAATGAAAAAGATGGCATTCTTAAAGATGCACCGTGGATAATATTTGCCTTTTTAGCTGGCATGATGGTGCTGCAATTAATTTGGGTATTAACTAAAATGCCGGAAACAAAGGGTATATCATTAGAAGAACTGGAAAAAAAATTAAGTGCTTAATTCTTTTGCTATGAATTTTAAAAAAAACTTTCTTATTATAGTTGTGCTGATTTCAATTCAGCTTAATGCTCAAACAAAATTATATACAGAACAATATCGTCCGCAGTTTCACTTCTCTCCTCCAAAAAACTGGTGTAACGACCCTAACGGCTTGGTGTACCACAAAGGCCTGTATCATCTTTTTTACCAGCATAACCCCTTTGGCAATGTTTGGGGGCACATGACATGGGCCCATGCTACCAGTAAAGATTTAATTCATTGGAAACATTTACCCATTGCAATACCTGAAGAAAATGGAGTGATGATTTTTTCAGGCACTTGTGTAGTGGATAAAAATAATACCAGTTGTTTTGGAAAAGATGGCAAGATACCAATGGTAGCAGTGTACACCGGGCATATTGAAAATGTAAATCAATCGCAACATATTGCTTATAGTTTGGATGATGGTATTACCTGGACAAAGTATGCCAATAACCCCGTACTTGATTTGAATAAAAAAGATTTTCGTGATCCAAAAATATTCTGGCACCAACAAAAAAAGTATTGGGTGATGGCGCTGATGTTTCCTGTAGAACATATAGTGCAATTTTATTCTTCTGAGAATTTAAAAGAATGGAAACACCTGAGTGATTTTGGCCCTGCTGGTGATACCAGTGGTGTATGGGAATGCCCGGATCTTACACAAGTACCTGTTGAAAAGATGCCCGGTAAAAAGAAATGGTTATTGCAAACTTCTCAAAACGCTACCATGCAATATTTTGTTGGCGAATTTGATGGCGTAAAATTCACCAACGAAAACCCTGCAGATAAAATTTATCGCCCCGATTATGGTCCCGATTATTATGCGGCTATTGCTTACAATCAATTACCGGCAAATATTTTACCCACAAGTATTGGCTGGGTAAACAACTGGAATTATGCCAACGACATACCAACCAACCCATGGAAAAGTGCGATGGCATTGCCAAGAAATTTAAGCATAATAAAAATAAATAAAGAGTGGGTATTACTTCAAAAACCTGTTGCTGCAATTTCATCACAAAGAAAAAAAATATTTCAACTGCAAAAAGAAATAATTGAAACAATAAAATTACTTCCGGTAAAAAGCACACAATTCGAAATGGAAGTTTCTATTGAGCCTTCCGCGGCATCCATAAGTGGATTAAAACTTGCCGCAGGTGCCAACACTTATTTTGAAATTGGTTATGATGCTGCAAAACAATTGTTTTATATTGATAGAAGCAAAACCGGTAACAATGCTTTTAATGAAAATTTTAAAAAATTAAACCGGTTTGAAAAAACAATACCCTTAAAAAACAAAAAACTGCAGTTACATATTTATTACGATAACAGCATTGCCGAAATTTTTATAAACAATGGCGAAGCCGTTTTTACTGCACAAATCTTTACAGACCAAAATGATAATGGCATTGAATTATTCAGCAACGGAATAAAAAGCAAATTCAGTAATTTAAATATCTGGCAAATGAAATCGGTATGGTAAACCGCTTTTTTTATTTCCACATCCCTTTAATATAATCTTCTATTTCTTTTCCTTTGGCTTTGGCCACTTTATTTAAGTTCTCTTTTATTGGGGCATCAGTAAAACTGTGGAATTGTTCAGGTATTTTATTTCTAAAATCAATAACAAGCTCAATTCCTTTTTTAATTTTTACCATGTCCTTTACTTTTACAAGAAAATCACAAAAAGAATTGGTCATGTCAAATTTTTCCTGACTGAAAAGCGCAGCGTCAGCATACATTTTTGCCACATAATCAAAATCAGCTTCTGTACTTTTAGTGATTAAAACATTTGTAATAGCACTACCTAAATCAGCTTTAGCATCGCTGCTTAATTTTTTTGCAATTACCACAGCTCTGGCAGCATCAAGTTCTGCAATACCCAGTAAGGCAGCAGCGCTTACACTGTATGAGGAATCATTTATATTTTTCTCATATACGGATAAAAATTTTGCATCGGCAGTTGCAGCTAAAAGATTAAGCCCTGCTGCTTTTGTTTTTCGGTCTTTTTCTGTATCGCACAATTTTTCTACAGCAGCTATTATTGCAGCATCACTTTTCAGCTTTGTACTTTCTAACAGTTTACCTAACGTAAATCGGCGTAAACCTGCATTTTTATCTTTCAAGCCCTCAGCTAATTCTTTCATATTATTCTTAGCAAAATAATCCAGGGCTTCTCTGCGGTCAAGGTAATTAGGAGCATAGTTCCATTGTTGTACAAAGTTTTTAGCTGTTTTATTATCCGTTTTTTCGCACAATAAAACTTTGTCCGCATCCACATTAATTAAATCAGGCTTTTGGGTGTAATTAAATGAGAAAGAATCAATTTTATTTTCAATCCATACATTATAACGTTTTTTAGCAGCGCCATTGTAAACATCAATTGCAACGGGTAGTTTAAAAATCTTTTCACTCTTTTGTGTTTGCTCCACAATAACCCATGCTTTTCCAGCTGCCTCATCATAGGTATAGTTAATTTTTAATTTAGGATGACCTGCACCAAAATACCATTGATTCCAGTACCAGCTAAGGTCTTGACCGGTAATTTCTTCAAAAGCTAAACGCAGTTGATGCGCTTCTCCTGCTTTAAATTTATTAGTGATTAAATAATTATTTAACGATTTAAAAAAAGCGTCATCACCTACGTAATTACGCAGCATATGCAAAATACGGCCACCCTTGTTATAACTCACTGCATCAAACATATCTTCTTTATCAGCATATTTAAAGCGAACCAAATCTTTTCCGGCACTACCACTTTGTATATAACCATTCATATCACCATAGTTTTGTGCGTCGCCGGCATCTTTGCCATATTTATACTCATTCCACAGAGTTTCACTGTAGTTGGCAAAGCTTTCATTAAGGGTAAGGTTACTCCAGCTTTCTGCAGTTACCAAATCACCAAACCATTGGTGAAAGAGTTCATGGGCAATAGTACTTTCCCAGGTATTTCCGTCTGTAAGTTCCCTTGCATTTTGATAAGCACCATCCTGATGCAAAGTAGCAGTGGTGTTTTCCATAGCACCACTTACAAAATCTCTTCCAACAATTTGGGCATATTTAGCCCAGGGGTAATCAACACCTAATCTCTCCGAAAAAAATTTTATCATCTCAGGCGTGTTGCCAAAAATTTTTCTTGCCACCGGCGCATACTCTTTTTCTACATAATAACTAACCTCTTTGCCTTTATAACTGTCTTTTATTATTGAATAATCACCCACACCCATAAAAAATAAATATGGTGCATGAGGTAAATCCATTTTCCAGTAATCAGTTCTGGTGCCATCAGTGTTTTTCTTTTGGCTAATTAATAAACCATTACTTAATGTTACATATTTCGAGGGTACAGTCATGTAAATTTCCTCAGTAGTTTTTTGATTAGGTTTATCAATTGTAGGAAACCATGCAGAGCTTGCTTCGGTTTCTCCCTGTGTCCATATTTCTGTATGCTTATCTTTCTCTTCGCCTTTAGGATTTACAAAATATAAACCCTTTGCATCATTAATAGCAGCACTTCCTTTTACCTTCAGTTCATTGGGTTTGCTTACATAGTCAATATATATAGTGTAATTTTCGCCGCCTTTGTAGCCTCTATCTAATTTTATATTCAATTGCATACCGTCAGTATCAAATTGCAGTTTCTTTTTTGCGTTTCCGGTTACCATACTTACCTCATTAATATCCATACCTTTTGCATCTAATATTAATGAGTCGGTATTATAAAAGTGAGGCTTAAGCGTAATCCATGCTTTACCATACATATAGGATTTATCATAGTCAAATTTTACAGCTAATTTGGTATGTACAAGATCATTTATTTTAGTGCTCGAGCTCCT
>JAYSTT010000482.1:0-6405 GCA_043719495.1 Ferruginibacter sp.
TTGCCTACATTATTTTATCTTTGCTTTATAAACAAAAACAATCATGATATTTACAGTACAGGTTAAAGTAATGCCGCTGAAAGATTTATTAGATCCGCAAGGGAAAGCAGTAATGGGCGGCTTGCAAAATTTAGGAATAAAAAATGTGTCAGATGTAAGAATTGGAAAACACATCGATTTGCAAATAGAAGCCAATAGTAAAGAAGAAGCCATAGCATCTGCAGAAGAAGCTGCAAAAAAATTATTGGCAAACCAGGTTATGGAGCAATATGTAATTTCAGCTATCTAAATAATTTCAGGTTGCCGATTTTGGATTTTAGATTTAATACAGTTTGCAATCTACAATCGTAAATCTAAAATCTACAATCCAAATATGCTTTACATCATTCCCACACCGATAGGCAATCTTGCCGATTTTACTTTCAGAGCGGTGGAAGTGCTGAAGTCTGTTGATTTGATTTTAGCAGAAGATACCCGGACTTCATCAGTTTTATTGAATCATTATCAAATTCAAAAACCTATTTCTCCTTACCACCAGCACAACGAACATAAAATAGTTACACACTTAACGGAGCAAATGGCAGCCGGCAAAATCATTGCATTACTCACCGACGCCGGCACACCAGGCATTAGTGATCCTGCTTTTTTATTGGTAAGAGAATGTGTTAAAAATAATATCAGGGTAGAATGTTTACCGGGTGCTACAGCATTTGTACCGGCTTTGGTGAACAGCGGTTTGCCCATGAACAGCTTTTGCTTTGAAGGTTTTTTACCTTTAAAGAAGGGCCGTCAAACCATGATGAAAAAATTGGCTGAAGAAGAACGCACCATGATTTTTTATGAGAGCCCCATGCGTTTAGTAAAAACATTAAACGACTTAATACAATACTTTGGTGCAGAAAGACAATGTTGTGTAAGCCGTGAGTTAACCAAAAAATTTGAAGAAAATAAAAGAGGTAGTTTACAGGAAGTACATGATTACTTTACTGAAAAGGCGGTGAAGGGAGAAATTGTAATTGTGTTGGAAGGAAAGCCTTAATACCACTCACATACTTTATTCAACTCTTTTCTTTTAATATCCGGCACCCAGCATTCCGCCGCAGCGTATCCAACCGGTATTACTAAAAATGCTTTTTCATTAACAGGCCTTTTTAAAATTGTACTTAAAAAATTCATTGGGCTTGGCGTATGTGTTAAGGCTACCAACCCTGCATTATGTATGGCTGCTAATAAAAAACCGCAGGCAATACCGCAGCTTTCACTGGCGTAATAAGTATTGGTTTTATTTCCGGCTTCATCAAAATCATAACTCTTTTTAAAAACGATAATCAGGTAAGGGGCAATTTCTAAAAATTCTTTTTTCCAATCGGTTTGTAAGGGTAACAAATCTCTTTTCCATTCATCCGGCATCCTGCCGTTGTAACTTTCGTATTCTTCTTTTTCTGCTTCAATGCGTATTTGTTTTTTTATTTCAGGGTTGCTTACCACACAAAATGTCCAAGGTTGCTTGTGTGCACCGCTGGGTGCGGTAGATGCGGTAAGTATTAAGTTATCAATAATTTCTTTTGGTATTGGTTTATCCAAAAAATCACGGCAAGTCCTGCGTTCATTCATCCGGTTATAAAAAGAACTGCACCGTAATTTCATCATTTCATAGTCGTAGCTATCCCTTTCAAAAGAAATAAAAGGAAAACCATTGATGTTTTTTGTCTGCGCCATAATTTATTTTTTACAAGGTACAAATTTGCTGCACTTAAAGCCCTGCATCGTAATGATAATACTGTTCATAACACCGATTTGCTAACCGGTATCCGGAGGGAATTTTGGAAAGAAGAAAAAACAATATAAGTCATCAGGGTTATGCCGTTTTTATACTTTATTTAGGGTATTGCATTTTTTTAAAATTTGGATTAAATTTAGTATTTATAATCTCTAAAATTTATTTTATGCTATCAAAACACATTGCTCTTGTAAGCAAAACAAACAAAATAAAAAGCAGCGAATTGATGAAGGTAGCTGCTGCATTGCAAAAACAAGCCACACGGGATTTGGGACCTATCTGGGGAATTGAAGCAACTGTAGATGCATTTACCAGGTTAAAAGATGTGCCGGGTGGTTACTGGCCAATTATTATCAGGGAAAAAATTGACGATCCTTCAGCAGCAGGTTACCACAGCGATAAATACCGCCAGCCTTTTGCTTTGGTAAAACACGATGATGGATGGCCACTTACCTGCAGCCACGAAATGTGTGAAATGCTGGTAGACCCTTTTGGAAGCAGGATGGTTGCATCGGGCTCTGTTAAAGAAGGGCAGGGCAGGGTTAATTATTTAGTAGAAGTTTGCGATCCATCGGAAGATGATGCATTTGCATATTCTGTAAATGGGATTTTACTAAGCGATTTTTATACGCCACATTATTTTGACCCGGTAACAGCACCTTCTATCCGCTATAGTTTTACTGGTGTAATTACTAAGCCAAAGCAGGTTTTAAAAGGTGGTTATCTAAGCTGGCTCGACCCTTCTACCGGCAAATGGTGGCAGGCAACATTTTTTGGCACTCAATTACGGGTTGATGATATTAGTGGCAAGATGGATATGCTGGAAGGTAGTTTGCGCTCACGAATCGACAGGATAACTGCCACACCAAGAATGACTGAGGGAGTAAGTAAGGCACATATAAAACAAAATAAAAGCCATGCCGCAAGCCAGGAAAAATACGGCTTAAAAAATGAAAATCATTGGGAACAGGAAATTAACCGGATACTAAAGCCAAGAAGAGTGATGCGTTGATGAAAAATAATATTTAGTGTAATAATAAAAACCGGAAATCTTACTTCCGGTTTTTATTGTTTAACACATTTCAATTTTTTACCTCCTTGGTTTTACCGACATTTACTTTCTATATAAAAAATTATGAAAAGAATTTTGTTTTTATTGTTAATGCTGGTTACCTCCACCGCATTTGCCCAAAATTTATCTTTTGGCAGAAAAATGGTAGATACACTTACTGCTCCTTATTTCTGGGGAAGAGGATATACCAACGATGGTATGAAAAAAGCGGCTGATTTTCTTTCCAACGAATTTAAAACTTATGGCCTGGAGCCAATAGGCAAAAATTATTTTCAGCAGTTCAGTTACCCGGTAAATACTTTTCCGGGAAAAATGGAAGTAAATGTTAACGGTAAAGATTTAATGCCCGGCAAAGATTTTATTGTAAGTCCCGAAACAAATGGCGTTAGAGCAAGTGGTGATCTGGATGTATTGGACAGTATCCAGTTTATTAACCGCAAAGAAATGGTAGTTATAAAAATGCAGGATAAATTAACCTGGGATATATCTCCTGAAGTTGCGAACTATTCATTAATACTGGTTGATAAAAAAGCATTGGATAAAGCACCACAAACATTTAAAGTAAATATTGAAAATAAACTGGTAAAGAATTTTAAAGCGGCTAATGTTTGTGGCTGGGTTAAAGGATCTGTACAACCCGATTCCGTAATTTTTATTACTGCTCATTACGATCATTTAGGTGGAATGGGAGCAGATACCTATTTTCCCGGAGCAAATGACAATGCCAGTGGTGTATCATTATTATTAAACCTGGCACAATATTATGCAAAGCATCCGCAAAAATATTCTATCGGTTTTATTTGTTTTGCAGGAGAAGAGGCAGGGTTGATCGGGTCAAAATATTTTACGGAAAATCCATTAGTTTCTTTAAAAAATATCCGCTTTCTTATAAATACTGATCTGGCAGGTACCGGCGAAGAAGGAATAACAGTGGTAAATGCCACCGAATTCCCTAAAGAGTTTGCAATGATGAATGCAGTTAATGATGAAAATAAATTATTAACAAAAATTAATGCAAGGGGAAAGGCTGCCAACAGCGACCACTATTTTTTTACAGAAAAAGGCGTACCTGCTTTTTTCTTTTATACTTTAGGCGGCATCAAAGCTTATCATGATGTATTTGATAAAGCTGTAACATTGCCTTTAAATGAACATGAAGATTTGTTTAAATTAATAATTAAATTCAACGAAAAATTAATGGGGCATTACGACTAATTTTTAATTGGTCTCAAACAAAAAAATATTTTACAACTATTTTTAAATTAAGTTTTAAAACAATTATATGATTAGAGTTTCTTTACTGATTATTTTTATAGTACCTGTTTTTGCATTTGCACAACCCGACCGCTGGCAGCAACATGTTAAGTACAACATGAATATTGATATGGATGTAAACATCAATCAATTTAAAGGCAAACAAAAATTAGAATACACCAACAATTCTCCTGATGTTTTAAACAAACTATTTTATCATTTATACTTTAACGCTTTTCAGCCAGGCAGCAGCATGGATATAAGGAGCCAGGAGCTGGGTAAAATTATTACGAGAGGAAGACAGGATTGGGATGACAGGGTTAAAGACCGTATTTCTAAATTAAAAGAAAATGAAATCGGTTATCAAAAAATAATCAGTTTAAAAATAAATGGCGTATCACAACCATTTAAATACCACGAAACAATCCTGGAAGTAAATCTTACCAAACCCATTTTACCAAAAACTAAAGTGGTTATAGATATGGATTTTGAAGCACAGGTACCTTTGCAAATTAGAAGAAGCGGAAGAGATAACCCCACAACAGGAGTTAAATACAGTATGAGCCAATGGTATCCGAAATTATGTGAGTACGATTACGAAGGATGGCACCCCACAATTTATGTAGCAAGGGAATTTTATGGGGTATGGGGCGATTTTGATGTATCCATCAGCATTGATAAAAGTTATAAGTTGGGTGGCACCGGTGTATTGGTTAACGCAAATGAAATTGGTTGGGGTTACGATGCACCCAATACAGAATTAAAATTCACCACGAAAGAAAAGCGCAACTGGCATTTTGTGGGTAACAATGTGCATGATTTTGTTTGGGCCGCCGATCAGGAGTACAAACATATTGTACGTAAAGTTGGCGCTACGGCATTGCATGTTATTTACAATTATAAAGAGAACGACACAAAAAATGATTCGGCCTGGAATACTGTAGCAGACGGTGCCGTAGAAGCCTTTTCCTTTATAGAAAGTAAATTTGGTAAATACCCTTATCCGCAATATTCATTTATACAAGGAGGCGATGGAGGTATGGAGTATCCAATGGCAACTTTGCTTAGCGGACCGGGGCTGGGTACTGTTTTTCATGAGTGGATGCACAGCTGGTATCAAATGATGCTGGGTACCAACGAGAGTATGTATGCCTGGATGGATGAAGGGTTTACCAGCTATGCAGAAGACTTGGTATCTAAATTTTATACCGGAAAATCTTCATTGCGGGGATTAAAAGAAAGTTTGCAAAAAAAACCTAATAATGTGCTGCAGGATTTATTGCCTTCACTTCCCGAAGATCATTGCGATGGCTATGCAGGTTATTTTAACCTGGTAAAAAGTGGCTTGGAAGAGCCGTTAACAACACACAGCGATCATTTTAATACTAATTATGCATATAGTGTTGCATCATATGCAAAAGGCGAAGTTTTTATGGAGCAGCTTGGATATATTATTGGAGCTGATATTAGAGATAAAGTTTTATTGGAATATTATAAACAATGGCGTTTTAAACATCCCAACAGCAATGATTTGATACAGGTAGCAGAAAAGGTGAGTGGTATAAAATTAGATTGGTACAAGGAGTATTTTTGTAACACTATCAAAACTATTAATTATTCTATTGATAGTTTATGGGAAGAAAGCGGTGTTTCTAAAATACGCTTAAAAAGAATTGGACAAATGCCGATGCCTGTTGATTTGCAATTAACTTTTAAAGATGGCAGTACCGAAATGCATTATATACCATTGGATTTAATGTTTGGAGAAAAGTATAACGAAAATACTGCGCAAAAAAGAGAAGTACATGAAGAGTGGCGCTGGACACATCCAACCTATATTGTTGAATTTAAACACAAGCTTACCGATATCACAGCTGTAGAGATTGACCCCTCAAAAAGATTGGCCGATATAGAACGAAAAAACAATTTACTCGAATTAAAGTGGTAACAAATCAGCAATGGAAATAACAATCAGGAGAATAACGCTGGCAGATGTAACTGCATTATCTGCAATAGCAAAAAAAACATTTTACGATACATTCACCGGCACTTGTACAACTGATGATATGAATGGTTTTTTAGAAAAATATTTTAATGAACAACAGGTAGCAAAAGAGTTAAATAACGAAAATGATTTTTATTTTTTTGCTGAAATAGATGGAGCAGCTGTTGGTTACCTCCGTTTTATGGAGGATTATACTAGCTTTCCCTTTATGCAGCAATGGAAGGCGATGGAATTAAAACGTATCTATGTGTTAAAAGAATATCACGGTAATGCTGTTGCACAAAAGCTTATGGA
>JAYSTT010000483.1:0-6401 GCA_043719495.1 Ferruginibacter sp.
CCTGCATCAAAAATTTTATTTATTTCACCACATCGCCACGATGAAATATTTGCTGAAGCAGAAAAACAAGGCCTGCCCTCCAATAAAATTATTGTAAAAAAAGCAAGCAGGCAGCAGGTTCCAATTTTACTTTCTTTAAGTAGTTGTTCTGTTTTTTTTATAAAGCCCTGTTATTCCAAACAGTCATCGTCGCCAACTAAACATGGCGAAATTATGGCCATGGGTATTCCATTAATTACCAATAGTGGTGTAGGTGATGTAGAAAAAATTGTAGAACAATACCATTCGGGGATTGTTATTCATCAGTTTAATAAACAGGAATATTTAGCAACTGCCGAAAAAATTGCCGCAGGTATAAATTATAATACTGCAGAAATTAGGCAGGGGGCAAAAGAATTTTATTCATTAGATACCGCCATTGAAAAATATAACCAAATTTACAGCAGTATATTGACGCATTAAATTATTTTGCACTTGTATTTCACTAAGGACTTTATTTACTGAAGATGAAAAAAAAGTATTTAATTATTGGAGCTGGTTTTTCTGGATCAGTTTTAGCAAACCAGCTTTGTAAAAATATTGATTGTGCAATAGATCTTTGGGACGAAAGAAATCATATTGGCGGCAATTGCCATACCAAACGTGATGAGAAAACAGGTATAATGGTGCATGAATACGGCCCCCACATTTTTAATACCGATAAAAAGGAAATATGGGATTTTGTAAACAGTTTTATTGAATTCAGGCCTTACGTACACAGGGTAAAAGCCATGAGTAATGGAAAGGTTTATTCCTTACCTGTAAATTTACATACCATTAACCAATTGTTTGGCAAATCATTTACACCAGCACAGGCAAAAGAATTTTTAGAAACGCTGGCCGATAAAACCATAGAGGATCCTCAAAATTTTGAAGAACAGGCTTTACGATTTATTGGTAAAGAGTTGTATTATGCTTTTTTTTACGGCTATACAAAAAAGCAATGGGGCTGCGAACCAACAGAATTGCCGGCATCTATTTTAAAAAGGATCCCGGTAAGGTTTAACTATGATGACAATTATCACAATAATATTTATACAGGGATACCGGTTGAGGGATACACGGCATTAATAAAAAAATTAATTGATAATGATAATATTCATGTTTCATTAAACAGAAAATTTAGCCCTGCAGATGATATAAGTGGATACGACCATGTTTTTTACACGGGCCCTATTGATGCTTACTTTAATTTTAAATATGGAAGATTAGGTTACCGTACTGTAACTTTTGAAACGCATTATGCCGATGGCGATTTTCAGGGAGTAACACAAATGAATTACTGTGATGTTACTGTGCCTTATACCAGAATAACCGAGCCCAAACATTTTACCTACTGGGAGCAGCATGATAAAACAGTTTATTTTAAAGAATTTAGTAAGGAAACCGGACCCGCAGATATTCCCTATTACCCTAAGCGGCTTGCAAATGATAAAAAACTTTTATTAAAATACCGTAGTGATGCAGATACATTAAAAAACATATCTTTTTTGGGCCGGCTGGCCACATATCGTTATATGGATATGCATCATGTAATTGGCGAAGCATTAAACTACTCCCAATCTTTTATACAGGCTACCAGCTCTGGCAGTAAAATTCCTGTTTTTTCTAACATTGAAAATCAGTAAATAAATTAGCTTATAATGCAATAATTGGGCTCACGCCCCGTTATATTAATGCCCAATATTTTATAAAAACCAAATTTCCCCACCCATGGAAAAAGTAATTGCTGTGGTTGTTACATTCAACCGTCAGGAACTTCTTGCTGAATGTATAACTGCACTGCGCAACCAAACCCGTAAGCCAGATTCCATACTTATTGTAAATAATGGCAGTACAGATAATACAGAACAGTGGTTGCAACAGCAACCTGATATTCATTTCATCAATCAAAAAAATGTTGGGTCAGGCGGAGGTTTTAGCACAGGAATTAACTGGGCTTATAAAAATGGCTATTCGTGGATATGGTGCATGGATGATGATGGTTATCCAAAAGAAGACGCTCTGCAAAATATTTTACAAGCCGATGATGGCAGTTTGAGATTATATAATTGCGCTGTTTTAAATAAAGAAAATAAAAAATCTTTTGTTTGGAAAACGGGTTCATATAAGACTATTGATGAAGTTAGCGGAAATATAATAAACGAATGTATTGGCCATCCATTTAATGGTACTATGTTGCATAGGAAGATTGTAGAAAGAGTTGGTTTGCCAAAAGCAAAATTATTTTTATGGGGCGATGAAACAGAATATTTATACAGAATAACTAAACAGAATAAAATACCAGCTTGTACAATTGCCAACAGTATCCATTACCATCCGGCATCTGCTTTTTCATTTAAGCAAGATTGGGATTACAAAACTGCTTGGAAAATGTACTATTACATACGTAATCGTTTACACATACAAAAAACACAATTTAGTAATAAAATTATTGCCTTATTAAGCTATTGCTGTTTTTTGGTTGCATTTGCAGGCATTGTTATTATTTATCAAAAAACAAATAAAGTTAAAAAACTAAACTTTCTTTTGTGGCCGGCAACAGATGCATTAGTTAATAATTTTAATGCCACCCCAAACCTGATTTTAGAAAAATTAAAGATCAAAACAGAAAATAATTACGGTTTTATAAGCGTTGTCAAAAATATTTGGTCTGTATTGTTTAATTCACCATCAATGATAAAGAAAATACAGACCAGGTAAAATTTTTAACCCTCGAAAACTACACATTAACAACCTGCTTATCTTTAAGCAGGTTTTCTTTTTTCTTTACTATTAAGTCCTGTATGAGAAATAGGGCAATAACATAAAAAGGCATGCAGGGTATTTTATAGCGGCAAAGTGTGCCAAAATTAGGAGTGGTGGCCCCAACAAACAAAGCAAAAAATATAGAAAAACAAATACAGTACATTACTGCTGGATCTTTACAAGAATTAAAAAACCTCCTGAAGCCAGCCAACCATAAAACTTTTAAAGTAATAATAATCATGGCAAGACTCTCTAAAGAAGAAAGTAAAGTTGATGCTTTTCTGGATTCCCAAAGAAATGGGCGGTACAAGGTTGCTACAACAGCTGCGGGTGCCATTTTTATAAGACTGCCTACCGACCCGTCAAATTCTACGCCTAACGAAAAATTAGATCCTGCAGTTTCTGACTGGGCAGCATAACCTACCTGATAATTTTTAATAGCTCCTGTAATATCATTCCCCGAAAATTTTGTCATCGAATCCCTTAATTCATTCATTATTCTGGTAAAACTCACCAAAATGCCTACCAGCATGGCCAAGGCAACAATAATTCTTACAAATACATTTTTTAAAAGAGTTAAATTTTTTAAGGCTAAAAATAACAGGAAAAAAGGCACATAAGCCAAAAGGATATAAATTTTAAGCAGCACCAATGTATAAGCAGATGCAAAAATGATGAATGAATTTATAACTAAATTTTTCTTTTTAAAAAGTGCCTCATAAAGGGAATAGGTTAACCAGCCCAGGGCACCTGTACATAATGGGTCTTTTAAAATGCCTGAACTCCAGAAAACAAATGTGGGTAAATATAAAATGGCAATGGCCAATTGTTTATGCAAATGCGGGTATAGCTCGTAAAAAAAACGGTAAAGCCGCCATACCCCTGAATAGGAAATCATAGAAAAAAATAAACAGGTAATAAGGTATTTACCCATAGTGAAAAAGGAAAGAACGGTTACTACACGGCACACCATAAAATTATTAACGTCCCTGCAGTACCCGGCATTCCAAGGGTCGGCTAACAGTCCGCTATCATTATACAATTGTCCGGGGGAAAGCAGAAAACGGATGTTAGAGAAGTCTTTTATTATGAGTTTGAATATATTTACACCTTCTACCTGATAAAGCACATATGAATCACCAGGCGAGATTTTTGAATTGAAAATAGCAAAAGGAATTACTACCAAAGCCTTAATCCAAAAACCCCTGAGCTGGTATATCTTTAAAACAGGATCAGTTAATCTGTTACGGCCTGCTTTAAACAAGTAATAAAACAGCAAAAGATAAACCGGATAAAATAGTATAAAATCTAAAATCCCCATTTAGTAAAAGTAATTTAATTATAAACGAACCTTAAATTATTAAATGTTTAAAGTAGTCTCAAAATCAAATTTATCTTAATTTCCCAATCATAGTTACATATTATGCAGTTATTTTGCAGTTTATAGTTATTACATGAATAAAAAATTAATTCGCATTACTACTGTTCCTTTGGCACTTCGTTATTTATTGCCTGGGCAAATGAAGTTTATGCATCAAAATGGATTTGATGTAGTAATGATAAGTGCTGATGGTGAAGAACTGAATGAGGTGATACAAAACGAACAGTGCAGGCATATTATTGTTCCGATGACGAGGAAAATAACTCCGTTGCAGGATGCAAAGTGCCTAATCAAACTAATAAAAATATTTAGAAAAGAGAAGCCGGATATTGTACATACTCATACTCCCAAGGCTGGCTTGCTGGGGATGTTAGCCGCAAAATTTTGTAGGGTTAAAATAAGAATTCACACTGTTGCCGGTTTGCCTTTAATGGTAGAAAAAGGGTTTAAGTTGAAGCTTTTAACTGCTATTGAAAAACTAACTTACAAAGCTGCAACACAGGTTTGGCCAAATAGTAATTCACTATTGCAAATTATTAAAAACAAGAAATTAACTGTAGAAAAAAAACTTAAGGTTATAGGGAATGGCTCTACCAATGGAGTGGATACAGGAAAATTCAGCAGAGAAAACCTTAGTGAAACCCAATTGGATGAAATAAGAAAAAGCATAAATTATTCTACTGATAATATTTACCTGCTTTGTATAGGAAGGCTGGTGGCAGATAAAGGTATTCCTGAACTGGTAGATGTTTTCTTATCGCTTCAAAAACAAAATCCAAATTTAAAACTTGTATTAGTTGGCAGGTACGAAAAAAATCTCGATCCATTACCAGACGAAACCTATCATTTGATAACACAACATCCTGCCATTATTCATATCAACTGGTCAAACCATGTGGAATACTACATGGCTACAGCTGATTATTTTGTATTTCCTTCACACAGAGAGGGATTTCCAAATGTACTGCTGCAGGCAGGTGCAATGCAATTGCCTGTAATCTGCAGCCGCATTGAAGGAAATATAGATATTATTGAGCATGAAAAAACAGGGCTGATATTTGAATCTGGAAATACGGATCAAATGAGGCAATTAATTATTTATGCACTTAGCAATAGTGATAGAATGACGAACATGGCACAAGCACTAGGCGATATAATTTTAAAAAAATTCCGAAAGGAAAATATGTGGCAAGCCCTTTTTGAAGAATACAAATCCCTCATAGCTGATACTGCTTAACCTGTAAAACCGGTTATATATACCTATAAAAGTGATAACTTTTTAGAGTAAGGTTATATTGATTGGGTAAGAGTAATACTATTAATATTTGCCACGTATTTAAAAAAAATCACCAATAATTTTACTTTTCTCTTAATTCACTTTATGGTAATTTCTGTTAAAAAAATAAGATGATTGATTTGGAATAATACTTCCCTTTAGCCTATATTTGCACGATAAAAAAATAAAAAAATATGCATACAAACGACAGCAGCAGCAACGATAAGGTAATAAAAGAGCACTATAAAATTCAGGCAGATGCGCTTAAAGATTCCCCCCTGTCAACCATGGCCGATCCAATTATCAGGCAAAAAGAAGTAGAAGTGATAAATAATTTTTTTAGCCTTGAAGTAATTAATAAAAATTGTAAAGATGTGCTGGAAATTGGCTGTGGTAACGGATATACGCTTGGTTTATTAAAAGAAAAATTTTCCGGTTATAATTTTACAGGTCTTGATTTTAGCGAAGATCTTTTAAAAATAGCAAACGAAAGAAAACTGGAAGACGTAAAATTTTTTCAGGGAGACGCAAGGGAACTTCAATTTGAAGACAATAGTTTTGATGTAATATTTACAGAGCGTTGCATCATTAATTTGTTAACATGGCCAGAGCAGCAGCAGGCATTAAAAGAAATGAACCGGATTTTAAGAAAGGGTGGTTATATTTTGTTTATGGAATCCTTCTCCGATGGCTATAATAATTTAAACAAAGCAAGGACTGAACTGGGGCTGGATGCTATTGCAATGCCACATCATAACCTCTATTTTGAGAAAGAAATATTTGAACCTTATGCTTCTCAATTATTTACTATTATAGATCCTTTGCAAATAGGAGCTGCCAATGAAAATGTGCTGAACAGAAATTTTTTAAGCACCCATTATTTTGTTGCAAGAGTAATGCACCCGCTTATTACAAAAGGCGATCCGTTTTTAAAAAATACTGAGTTTGTAAAATTTC
>JAYSTT010000484.1:0-2635 GCA_043719495.1 Ferruginibacter sp.
TTTTGAAAATTTGATTAGCAGGCGGCAATACAACGACCGAAGGAAACTACTCTTTGAAAAGACAGAAAATGTCTGTAAGTTAATGGCAGAGCGGATTAATAGGTAAGCAGATGTTTTTGCAATTGATTTAATGCCTTTAGAGATTTGCAAAATATTAAGAGAGCAAAGAAATAAAATGGGAAAAGAATCAGCACATCATTCACCAGATAAAGGCTACTGTTCATCGCAGAAAAAATATTTTTATGGTTATAAATTGCACTGTGTTTGTTCTGCCGCCGGAGTGATACAATCATTAGATTTAACCAGGGCGAGTGTACATGACATACACTACCTGAAAGATGTAAAAGAATTGTTTAGTAATTACCTTGGATGCGAATTATGCTGAAGCTTTTTACAGGTTAGGATGGACATATAATGAACTTGAAGATTATGATAAAGCCATAGTTAAATTAAAAAAGCTATAACATTAAAAAGAGACTACGCATTTGCATTGCAGGAAATGGGTTATGCTTACAAGAAAAAGGAAAACTATACAGAGGCACTTAATTATTTTAATAAAGCTATTATTGCAAAGCCCGATTATGCAACAGCTTATAAGCAACTGGATGATGTATATATAAAATTAAACAGAGATAACGAGGGGGTAACTGCTTGCGAAAAAGCATATAACCTCAACAACAAAAATGAAGACGCCTGCTACGAAATGGGTTATTGGTACAATGGCATTGATAATTATGAAAAAGCTCTGGAATGGCTTAATGTAAATGCAATCAAATAAGAAAACACTATTATTGCAAAAAATAATAGTAATGGCTGAGATAAGAAAAATAAGCAGCAGAAAAAGAATTGCATTGGTAGCGCATGATAACAAAAAAGCAGATTTAATTGAATGGGCTGAACACAATAAAATTGTTTTGGCCCGTCACGAATTAATTGCAACAGGAACCACAGGAAAATTACTGGAAGAAAAATTAGATCGCCCTGTAATGAAGATGCTTAGTGGCCCGCTGGGTGGCGATCAGCAAATTGGCGCAATGATAGCTGAGGGGAAAATTGATGTGCTGATATTTTTTTGGGACCCGATGGAAGCTCAGGCACATGACAGTGATGTAAAAGCGCTGCTACGCCTTGGTGTGGCATGGAATATTTTATTAGCCTGCGACAGGGCCACCGCCGATTTTATTCTTACTTCTCCATTAATGCATGAAGAGTATGATACCCAACTACCTGATTACAGCAATTATTTAAAGAGAAAAGTTATAAAGTAATAAAAATGCCTTTATACCTTGACGTATATCTTTCTTTTATCTAAAAAATAGCCAACAAGCCAACAAAGCAGCATAAAAGAAACTGCAAATAATAAAGAGCCTGTGTAAGCTCCGGCATAAAGAAAAATATTATTATAAATCCAATTATACAAAGATGTTTTACTATCTGCCCTTAAAAAATATAATAAAGTGGCCACTAATTCTGAAAGCAGGTAAATGAATAAAGGATTACGACCCATTACCTCAAAAAAGTACGTCCAGCCAGTTTTATGTTTAAAGTTGATGATGTAAATAATTGCTGCAATAATGATACAATCCAGGCCAACAGTGATTAATACAAAAGAACTTGACCATAATTTTTTATTTACTGGAAAAGTTAAGTTCCAGCAATATGCCAGAAAAACCAATGCTGCACCACAAAGTAATAAAACGGTTAACCCTTCATAAGTAGTTCCTTTTTGCTGAATATATTTCCCCGCAATATAGCCCGCAATTACATTAACAATTGCTGGCAGAGTGCTTAATAAGCCTTCGGGGTCAAAAGCAACTCCCTCGCCATGATACAAATGTTTTTCTCCAAGCAACCATTTGTCAATTGCAAAACCTGCATTGCCCTGCATACTTAATGGGTTTGCAGCATCGCCAAATAGGTACAATAACAGCCAGTATGCAAATAAAAATAGTACACTTAATATAACTGTGGTTTTGGATTTGCAATAATAAACTATTAAAGATGCTATACCATAACATAGCGCAATCCGTTGCAATACTCCAAAAATCCTTGTTTCATCAACAGGAAAACTTACCAGGTTTCCTGTTACATCTCTTTTTACAAAAGGAAACCAGTACATCAGGAAACCTAACAAAAAAATGATAAAGGTTCTTTTAAAAATTTTCCACAACACCTGTCTTTGAGTAAGCTTTTCCCATTTTGGCATAACAAAACTTATAGCATTGCCCACTGCAAATAAAAAGGATGGAAACACTAAGTCAGTTGGAGTAAAGCCATCCCATTTTGCATGAAGCAATGGTGAAAATGTAGTAGCACCATTACCCGGCGTATTTACAATAATCATAAAACAAATCGTCATCCCTCTAAATACATCCAGGGCGGTAAAACGTTGAGCGGGTATTGTCATAAGTTTGCGTTGTTTGTACAAAATAATCATTTTTATTAAGCTATTAAACATTCGCAACTTTTTTATACTTAAAATATTACTTTCTTATTTTCTAAAAAAATAGTATTGTGAATTTTATGCCTTCAAAAAGGAGGAAATAAAAAGGGGATGCTTTAAAATGATATTTAACAGAAAATTAAATTAAATAAATCCACTATTTTGCACCGGTGAAACCCCTTTATAATTTAT
>JAYSTT010000485.1:0-2633 GCA_043719495.1 Ferruginibacter sp.
GATTTGCATTTATATTTAACTATAAGGCTGCTGTAAAAATCATACTCCTCCTGGTAATTAATAAAGCTTTGGTACATGGCTTCATAAACTGCCGAAAGGTTTGTATAAAGGTTGGTCATTATCGTTTAATCAATTTTTATTTCAAATAAACTTAGCGTTAAGGAATCGTAGTGCTTTGGTAAAGTTCCAGATTTTATCTCTTCCGATAATCCTATAAAAGTAAAGCCGCAGTTGGTATAATGCTCAATAAGTTTTTGATTATCGCCCCAGGTATCCATTCGTATAAATTGTTTACTATTTTCTTTGCAATATTTTTTTGCCCACGCTACAATATCTTTTACATAGTTATTTCCCCTAAACAACGGATTAGTAACAATGCGGTGTATATAAATGGATGGCTGGTTGTTTTTTTCGCCCCATATTACAACATCATTAAATGTTATTGCAAAAATGCAAACAATAGTATCATCCATCATTATTTTCCATTGCCTGTTTTCTTTTATTTCTGTTTCTACAAGCCACAAATCAAAACCCTGCCAGTGTTTATTAAATTTTGTTTTTTGAAATGTAATGGCATCATCATACAATTTAAATATTGCTTTGGTATCGGCTGCTGTACTATTAATTACTTGCATATCTTTTTTATTTTACAATACCGAAGGTAAAAATATTTCTGCCATCATGCACCTTGCGCTACCACCGCCAATTGTTTCAATTGTTTTTATTGAAAGGGAGACTAATTCACAATGGTTTTCTATTTCTTCTTTTTGATTTTTTGTAAGGCTGTAAAATGCACTTTGCGATAATGCTAAAATGTTTTTATTGTCAATAGTTTCAATGGCAAGCATATTGCCTGCAAAGTTGCTTATTTGCTCAAATGCGATGTCAATTATTTGATGTTGCGGTTACAGAAAATAGCAGCAGGTTATTTACAATAAAAATGGGGCTGAGCCATTTTTAGGAAATCAGCCCCACTAAAGGTTTTAAGACCAGATTATTAAAGCGGTATTAAAATTTAAAAGTTAAATTCCCTAAAAATATAGAACCTAACTGGCTAAACTGAGAACCATTGTACCCAAGTATTTTGTACCTGCCACTAAACTCTAAAAATCCTTCAAGTAAATTTTTAGCAGTAGCATTGTTTAAAACTCTTTGACCGTCACTATTCAATGATTCCAGTTTCCATTTTGGCAATACATTAAACAGATTGTTTATTGTAATGTTTGCAGAAATTTTGCTGGAAAAATTATAACCAATACTTAAATCAGTAACCATTGCAGTTGAAAATACTTGTTTAATATCATTCATGGTATTTCTATTACCTGTAGTTGGTAGCGTAATTCCTAAATCACCATAACTTGCGCCATTATCTAAATCCTGAAATTTGGTAGGTCCAAACAAAGTATTATTTAAATTAAAATTCCATTTGGCAACTGCGTAATCAAAACCCAAAACTGCTTTATATCTTGGTCGACTTTCAGTTAATAAAGATTTAATTTGGGCATTTAAAATAGTAGAGCCTGCACTTTTAATAGCCGCAGGATCGTTAGGGCTGCCAATAATATCATTTTTTAACTGATAGTTACCAGCAAGGTTTACGCCTAATTTACCTTTTCCTAAAGCAATGTTTTTGTAGTTGCCTACAAAATCAAGGCCCGATGTGTGTGTTTTTATACCATTAATAAAAAACTGAATGCTTGTAACATCAGCGGCCTTAAGTATTTTATATAAAGCAGTAGTAGGATCACTTGAAGAAATAGACGAACTATATACAACCCTATCTTTAATGGTGATATCATAATAATCGAGGGTAAGGCTGAGGTTTTTTGAAGGTTTAGCCCCTAAACCTATAGTAAAGTTGGTTGATTTTTCGGCTTTTAATTTTGGAATGCCCAATAAAAATGCCTGCTTGCTATTGTTGTTGTATAAACCCGATGTTACGATGGTTCCCCCTGCAAATGAAGCCTGTGTAGATTGATCATAAATTTGGTGCAATGTAGGCGCCCTAAAACCTGTAGAGGCAGAACCACGAAGCACTAATTTATCATCGGCCAACTTAACACGGGAAGAAAGTTTATAAACAAAAGCGTTTCCAAAATCGCTGTATCTTTCAGCCCTTACAGTAGCATTTAGCAAAAAGTTTTTTGTAACATCTGCACTTGCATCAAAGTAAGCACCAATATTATAACGGCTAAATGTACCGGAATTTACTTTATCTATACCAGGGAAAGAGTTAGCACCCTGACCTGAATATGATGCTGTATCGCCAGCTATAATTTTATAGGTTTCTTTTCTTGCCTCTGTACCAAAACCAATGGCAAAATTATCGGTAAGGCTTTTGGTAATATCTATGTTACCAATAACATTACTAAAACCAAAACCACCT
This sequence comes from Ferruginibacter sp., assembly GCA_043719495.1. Lineage (GTDB taxonomy): Bacteria > Bacteroidota > Bacteroidia > Chitinophagales > Chitinophagaceae > Ferruginibacter. The sequence goes on from JAYSTT010000485.1 coordinate 2,387, forward strand.
GGTTTAAATGAAGTAGGACTGGTTTTTAATAAACCCCTGTTTACAGTATTATTAACAGAGTACAACTGCTCGTTGCCACCAATAGTAAGACTTAAATCCTGCTTCCATCCATTAACTGTATTTTTAAAACCAACAGTTGCATTATAATCAGATAAATCCCCTTCAAATGTTGGTACATATCCAATGTATCCCTGATAAAGCCCTGCGGCTTTATCAATTAGAAAATCGGCTTGTACACCACCACCAT
>JAYSTT010000486.1:0-6372 GCA_043719495.1 Ferruginibacter sp.
TATGCAAATGGTAAATAAATTATTAAGCGAAAAGCTTGGTTAGTATTTACCTGATGACTTACATAGTAAAGTAATATAAATCTGAAAAAAACAAAATGAAAAAATTATTATATCTTCTTTCCATTACTATTATTTTATTTTCCTGCAACAGTGCAGGCGATAAAAACAAATTCACTGTAAACGGACAGTTTAAAAATGCCCCCGATCAAAAAATATATTTGGAAGAATTATATTTTAGTCAGAAAGATCCAGAAGTATTAGACACTGCTGAAATTAAAAATGGAAAATTTATCCTTTCCGGCCTTGCAGCCGAAGAAGGCATTTACCGTTTAAGATTAGAGAAAGCCGATAACAGTTTTCTTTTTATTAATGATAACAGCGGTATAAATTTTACTGCCGATTTAAATGATAAAAGTTTAAATGGCCCTTCATTTGCATCTCCTGCTAACAGCTCATTAAAAAAATTCATTGTAATTAATGACAGTCTGGTAAAAAAAATACAGGAAGCGGCTGCAACTCTAACCCAATTAAAACAAGGCGGTGCAAAACCAGACGACAGTTTGTTTGTTGTAACACAATCCGGTTTTAATACAGCAAAAGAAGCAATGACAAAATTTTGCTTTCAATATGCAGATACTGTAAAAAGCCCCGCATTGGCTTTATTTACTGCCACTGCTGCACCGGTTGAGATGGAAAAATTTCAATTGCCTTTGCAAAAATTAGCACAACGTTTTCCAGGTCATAATGGTATAATAACTGTTACCAATTTTGCTAAACAACAATTGGCATCAAAGCAACAGCAACAACAGGCACCACAACAAAGTAATGTTTCAGTGGGAAGCATTGCACCGGATATTACTATGAATGATGTAAATGATAAATCATTTTCTTTAAGCAAGTTAAAAGGCAAATATGTATTAGTAGATTTTTGGGCAAGCTGGTGTGGCCCCTGCCGCGGAGAAAACCCCAATGTAGTGACTGCATACAATAAGTATAAGAATAAAAATTTTACAGTGCTTGGAGTATCGCTTGATAAAGATAAAGCCTCATGGCTAAAAGCTATTAAAGATGATAATTTAATTTGGCAGCAAATCAGTGATTTAAAATACTGGAACAGTGCTGCTGTGGGATTATATGGCTTTAACGGAATACCCTATAATGTATTGATAGATCCGCAAGGAAAAGTAATTGCAACAAGTTTAAGGGGAAGTAACTTAATGAATAAGTTGGGTGAAGTGTTGAAATAAAAATAATTTTTACAATCAATCGCTCCAATCAAAACTTAAAGAAAATATAAAAGCCTCAATTGTATTCACACAATTGAGGCTTTTAGTTTGATTAAAATAATTTTATAAATCCCAAAATACCTTCGCCTGCATGCTTGCTTTTTGCCCAGGGTTTTTAGGGTTTAAATCAATTTCAGATTGTGGGTAAAATAAGGAACGTGGTACAATAGGGGTAACAGCATTTGATGGAGGCGTTAAAGCAGGGTATCCTGTCCTTCTGTAATCCGTCCATGATTCCATCGTAACACCATACAAGGCAACAAACTTTTCTTCAATAATTTGCTGTAGTTGTTGTGCAGGTGTACCTGTTAATGTACCACTTGCTGCAAGGTAAGTAGCAATATTAGCTGCACTTACTCCTGCATCTTGCATATTAGCTGTAATGCCTTGCGTAAAAAATGTTTGGGCACTACCTGTAACCCCACTTAAAGCTGCCTCGGCACGTATAAAGCAGTATTCAGCATAAGTAAGCATTCTAATTGGTGCATCGCCTGTATAGGTTAATCCAGTAGAAGCTATGCCACCTGCTGCATTAGGCGTTGGTGTACCGGTTGCAGCACCACGTAAATAAGTATGAACACGGGAATAATTTATTGTAGCAGGGTCGCCTGCTGTTACACCTTTATAAGTTGCAGGAGAGGATAAGTAAGGAAATGGGGTAAAATAAAATGGCCTTCTTGGGTCACTCTTTGCGTTCATCAATGTAGCTAGTTGGTTTGCTGCAAATAAATAATCACGGCGTGAATTTTCAAATTGATGAATAGGGTTGGTTGCACTTGGCAGTGCCACAAAAGCCATTTGAAAATTATCGGCAGGTGCAGTCATAAAAGACACACCTGTGCTTGCAATTAATGCATTCATTTGAGCAAGCATGTAAGCAGGATCTTTTTTACTGTAATGCAACAGTATCCTTAACTTAAGTGTATTGGCAAATTTTATCCAATTTGATTTTACTGTAGCATAGGTTCCAGAGTAAATAACTGAATTAGAACCTGGCACTAAACTACTGGTTGCTGCATTTAATTCTGTAATAGCTTCGGTTAATAAAACAATTAGTGCTTTATAAATATCTTCGCCTTTATCATATTTAGGCGTTACATTTTTATCCAATTGTTGTGCTTCAGAAAAAGGTATATCACCCCAGGCATCTACCATTAATTGGTATTCATACGCTTTTAAAGTTTTAGCAATGCCCGAGTAATATGGGCTGCCGCCAGCAGTAGCAGTTTTTATTATTAATTCTAAGTCACTTAAAGATTGGGCATTTAAACTGCTCCATACATTATTAAGGTCACTACCTGTAATATTATACTTATCATACTCGTAAGTCTGATTAGGTTGTGATGCCTGACCAGATACTTTCTGGCTTATAATATTACTGTATCTGTACAAATCACTTCCACCTTCAAAACCTACATTTACCTGAGCCGATGTAAGTAACTGAGGTAGTGGGGCATTAGTAGAAACAATATTATCTGGATCTGTATTAATATCAAGGAATTTTTTGCAGGATACAAGCGCAATAGTCCCCGTTAAAAAAAATATAGCTAATTTATAATTTGTCTTTTTCATATTTTTTGAACTTTAAAATATTTATAATGAAATTTTTAATGAAACACCTACACTGCGGGCTTGTGGTAAAGCATTAAACTCTAAACCTTGTGCATTACTAACCCCTAATGCGTTTTGTTCAGGATCAAAATGAGGATAATTTTTAGAGCGTAAAAACAAATTACGTCCAAACACCCCAAACTCGGCATTACCTATAGAAAGTTTACTTAACAACGATGCAGGTAATTTATAACTAACCGATGCCTCTCTTACCCTAAACCACGATGTTTCTACAATAAAGCCTTCGGCTGCGGAATAAATACCATTATTACCCCAATAATTTTGGGCCGATATCGCTTTTGTATTAGGCTTTAAATCAGTTGAATTTAAACCAGGGAAAATATAAGGCGTGGAAACAGTAACCCCATCTGCTAAGAACCTATCGAACTCAGCTGTTTCTTTTGCTACACCATTACGGCGTACATCTGCAATATTCCTGCTGTACTGATCGCCGCCTTTTTTAATGTCTAAAAGGAAGGAAAGTGTAAACCCTTTGAATGTAAAAGTATTTGTAATACCTACTAGATATTTTGGATTAGGGTTGCCAATTTTTTGAACCCCCGATGTAATAAGTGGAAAGCCAGTAGCAGGGTTAATTAATACCTGCCCTGTGGCAGCATCTCTTTGATAAGCATTACCATAAATTTGACCATACTCATCACCAGCTACCAACCTAATATTTGGTGTGGTAAAACCACCAAGAAAAATATTTAAAACACCTGGTGCCAGTTCATCTACTTTAGTTTTAAACTGGGTATAATTTAGGTTAATTGCCCAGCTTCCTGTTTTAAATTTTAAGGGAATTAGGTTTAAGGCTAATTCTACACCTTTAGTACTTGATTTACCAATATTTTGAATCTTAGTTGTTATACCTGCAGTATTAGAAACAGGTACACCAAATATTAATTTTTCACTAATGGTTTTGTAAATATTTGCTTCTATGTTTATCCTTCCTTTCCAAAAAGAAAGTTCTGTCCCTACTTCTTTACTTGTTGTAAACTCTGGGCCTAAACCTGCATCACCTGCAGAGTTGCTAAGTGTATAACCTTGTAAACCGCCAAAAGGAAAAGCAATATTGGGGCCAAATCCATCGGCAGAACTAGCACCTACAAAATAAGAATCTGTGGCATATACAAAATCGCCTGCCTTACCTACCCGTGCAATATTTGCCCTTAATTTAATATTATCTACCACTTTACCTTTTATAGAAGGCATCGCCTCAGTTATATTAAATGTAGCTGCCACAGTTGGGTATAAGTAAGATTGTTTACCTGGTAAAAAGGTAGATGCAAAGTCGTTTCGTAAAGATCCATTTAAACTGGCAATACTTTTATAAGCCACAGTAAAATCGCCATAAACCCCTATTAACCTGGTTTTTGATGACCCATTAGATGGAAAATAGGTGGTGGTATTTTTAAGTTGTTCAAAGTCCCTTACAATAACCCCCTGCCCCGTAACATTAGCGGTAGCACTGTACACCTGCTGCACTTCGTTACCCACAATTGCATTAGTGGTAAAGTTGCCAAATCTTTTATTGAAAGTCAGGAAAAAATTTGAGTTTAAACTACGGTATTGATTACGTGTTTCAAAAACGCCACCTACTCCATTTGCACTGGTATTGGCACCACCACGGGCACCTATCTGATCGTATCCATGCCTAAAAGTAGAGTAAACATCCGTACCTATTTTATAATCGGCCTGCAGCCAATTGGTAAACTTGTAATTTAAAGATACGTTTCCAATTACCCTGTTTATCTCATCATTGAACCTATTGTTTTTAATTGTCCAGTAGGCATTATCTTCTCCGCCATAAAATGTTTGGTTACCGGCAGCATCTTCAAATTGGGCATTGGTTAGGTTGTAACTCCTTGGTATAAAGTAAGCCCTAAACAAAGGGTTACTTAGCTGGTTGCCCTGTTGTGTTCTTTTTGAATGATTATTTATATAATTAAATGAAACACTGGTAGTTAACCTGTCTGTAACTTTTGAGCTCACATTTAATGAAACATTATTACGTACCAGCTTGTTGTTATCTAAAATACCTGTGTTAAATAAATTACCGTACGAAAGACGGAAAGTATTTTTATCGCTACCGCCAGAAAAACTGATATTGTTTTGGATATTTTCGCCGTTTCTAAAAATATCGCTTACGTTCTTAGGATATGATGCTAGTTGTTCTGGTTTACCAAAAAAGTTGGTAACAGTTTGCCCTGTAATACGTGGACCCCAGGAAGTAGATGAAGTATTAATATAACCGCCATTGGAACCCTGTGCATATTCATTTTGATAATCTGGCAACCTGTTTACACTCTCTATACCATAAGTGCTGCTAAATTGAATATTGTTTCTTCCTTTTACTTTTCCCTTTTTTGTTGTAATTATTATGGCTCCGTTACTAGCCCTTGAACCATATAATGCAGCAGCGGCAGGCCCTTTAAGAACCGTCAAGCTTTCTACATCTTCCTGGTTTATATCAATACCCCTGTTAGATACTGGTGCGCCATTTTGAAGTGCCTGGCCACCACCGCCATTGTCAATAGGAATTCCATCTATAACAAAAAGTGGCTGATTAGAACCGGTGAAAGTATTATATCCACGGATTATTATACTTGACCCTGTGAATGATCCGCCTGCCCCACTTACCCTTACACCAGGCACCTTACCTCCCAAAGCATTTGCAATGTTGGTGGTATGCGCCTGCGTTAATTCCTGGTTACTCAGTTGGGTAACATCGTAACCCAATGTTTTTTTATCTTTTTTTATGCCAAAGGCAGTAACTACAATTTCTTTAAGGTTTCCATCATCTTGTTTTAAAGAAACATTTATTGTGCTTAAAGCAGCAATAGTTACACTTTGCTCTGCATAACCTACATTAGTAAATGTAAGTTGCTTTACATTATTAGCTACAGTAATGCTGTACTGGCCCTTATCATCTGTTTTTGCACCAGTCCTGCCGGCAATAACAGTTGCCCCAGTAACTGGAGTACCATCTTTGGAATCGGTTACTATACCGCTTATAGTTTTTTGTGATAGCCCCTGAAAGAGGAGGAATAATACACCAAATAGTGTTAAAAGAAGTTTTCTCATTTGTTTATTAGTTTAATGTTAAAACGAAGATAAATCACAATTGTTGTAATAATCAAAAACTAGGACACGTTTATTGCTTCGGAAGCTGCTTTTAAACAAGCTATTTCCGCATATCACAAACTTATTATTAACCCATTGGCGGAGTTATTTTTTAAAAAATTGGAGTTATAAAAGATATTATTGGTGATGAAATAAGCGAAAAAGGTAATTACTTAAGACGTGGTACCAATCCAAAATTCTCTTACATAGAAGTGATAACATTAAGCCTTACGGCAGAGTGCCTGAGCATAGATAGTGAAAATCATTTGTTTTCAAAATTGAATAACGAGTATCTGAATGATTTTGAAAATTTGATTAGCAGGCGGCAATACAACGACCGAAGGAAACT
>JAYSTT010000487.1:0-6333 GCA_043719495.1 Ferruginibacter sp.
TAACATCGCAGGATGTTGTAACCTTTACTGGAAGTGCATCAACCGGTTTGATGCTAAAATCTAATCCCTATATTTTAAGAGAGAACACACCCTTTACCAAGGAAGCGGACAGTTTAAATTGTATTGTGCTGGGCGAAGATGCTGCCCCTGGAACTGCAGAGTGGGATATTTTTATAAAAGAAGTAAGAAGAGAAATGACCTTGAAAGCAGGGCAGCGTTGTACAGGTATAAGAAGAATATTTGTGCCCGAAAATAAAATGGAAGATATGTGGAAGGCGATTGCATCATCACTTTCCCAAACTATCATCGGTAATCCCTTAAATGAAAAAGTAAGAATGGGAAGCCTTGCCGGACAAACACAAAGAAATGAAGTAAAGGATCAGGTTCAAAAATTACTGGCATCATCTCAAATTGTGTATGGAAGTTTAGATAGTGTGGAAGTGATAGATGCAGATGAAATTAAAGGAGCTTTTATCTCTCCTATCTTATTAATGAATGAAAAACCTTTTGATGCAAAGGAAGCACATGAAGTAGAAGCCTTTGGGCCGGTTAGTACCATAATGCCTTATAAAAATATGGAAGAGGTTATTGCTTTAAGTAAATTGGGTAAAGGAAGTTTAGTTTCAACCATTGTTACCGCAGATTATAAAATTGCACAGCAATATGTTGTTGGTGCAGCATCTCACCACGGAAGAATTTTGGTGTTAAATAATGAATGTGCTAAAGAAAGCACCGGACACGGCTCACCACTGCCGTTATTAGTACACGGTGGCCCCGGCCGTGCCGGCGGCGGCGAAGAAATGGGTGGCATTCGTGGCGTAAAACACTATTTACAGCGTACTGCATTGCAAGGTTCACCAACAACGCTTACAGCAATTACAGGAGTTTATCAGCCCAATGCAAAAGGAAAAAATCCGGGTAAACATCCCTTTAAAAAATATTTTGACGAACTGCAGATCGGTGACCAGATCATAACAGAAAAAAGAGTGATCACCTCTGAAGACATTGATAAATTTGCCGACCTCAGCGGCGATCATTTTTATGCTCATATTAAAACAACCGATTTTACAGGCACCATGTTTGAGCAGCAGGTAGTACACGGTTATTTTATAATGAGCATTGCTGCAGGATTATTTGTGGATAGTTATGAAAAAAATCCCGTACTGTTAAATTATGGAATAGATGAATTGCGGTTTACAAAACCGGTTTACCCCGGAGCGGAAGTGTATATCCGTTTTACCTGTAAAGAAAAATTACCCAACGATAAAAGAGTAATTGAAAAGCCCGAAGATTTTAAAAGGGGTGATGATATTGATAAAGGAATTGTAAAATGGCTGGTAGAATTTTTTGATGAAACGGATGAGATTACCGGTGTGGCAACTATTTTAACCATGGTTGCAAAGAAAAATTAAATGCTAATTTTTTTAGCTTTCAATATTTGTTTACATTTGTAAAAAACTGAATTGGGCCAAGAAAAATTGATAGAATTACTGGATAGTTTAAAACTGTCGCACACTGATACTGTTTTTTTTTATGAGGATAAAAAGAAATGGAATAATATTCTGTCAATGGATACCGTAAAGAAACTTGATAAAATTGAGCCTACCGCATTTTATACTTTTAATAACCAACCCTTTATTTTATTTTTTAACCTTACCGGTATTTTTTATGATAAGCAATTGGAGGATGATATTCATAAAAAAGCATGGTCATTTGATCAGGCTCCAATAATTTTCATTATTAAAGACAGTGACATTGAGATTTATAATGCTTTTTCTTATGAAAAGAAGAAAGATAGAGCAGGAAAGCTTCAAAAAGTTAATATAAGTACTGAAGAGACGAATAAACAATTTTCATTTTGGAATCTACAAAGTGGAAATACCTGGAACTGGGTAAATACAAATTTTTACAAGAATAAAATAAAACAAAAACGGGTAAGCCAAAAACTTTTTGATAATATAAAGTCAGTAAGAGAAATACTCACTGATACTAAAAACCCTGCGGCTCTTACTGATGATGAAGCAAATACCCTTATTCTTCGCTTGTTATTTATAAGATACTTAATAGACAGAGATGTCAAACTTTCAGAAGAATATATCCAGGGAAATAAAATAAATGAACGTAAGGTTTCTTTTATAGACTTAATTAGCAAACCCAGATTACTTAATCGTTTTTTTTCTGAACTTAACGATAAGTTTAACGGCGTTCTTTTTAAGAATATTAGGTTTGAGCTTTCTAAAGAACAGGCAATAGCCCTGGCTAAAGTTTTTGCCGGAGAAACTGCAGAGGAAGGAACGCTATTTTTCGGTTCAGAGTTTTTCTTTGAAATTTTCGATTTCAGTATCATCCCTGTGGAATTAATTAGTGGAATTTATGAATCACTTATTGATCCTGAAACCAGAAAACTACACTCTGCCGTTTATACGCCATCGTTCTTAGTAGAGCATATGCTTACTGAAACAGTCGACGAATATTTTAAAAAGAAAGGGAACTCCCGAAAAACAGAATGTAAAGTTTTTGACCCCGCAGTTGGTTCTGGAATATTTTTGGTTCAATCATACCGGCGAATGGTAGAAAGGGAAATTAAAAAGGAAGACAAAATATCCAAGGTAAGGTTACGGGAAATTGCAGTAAATAATTTATTTGGTATAGATATTAATGAACAGGCACTTAAGGTAACCTGCTTTTCCATATACATTGCTATGCTGGATTATATTGATCCCAAATCTATTTTGGTAAACTTTCATTTTCCAAACTTAATTGATAGTAACCTTTTTGAAGCAGACTTCTTCAATACATCTCATCATTATAACGAAAAGATATTTTCAGAAAGAGTAGATTTTATTTTGGGTAACCCGCCATGGAAAAGCGATAAAAGTGAATATCATTTAAATTGGCTTAAACAGAATGATGAAGTTACAGGACGATATGAAATAGCCCAGTCATTTTTATCAAGGGCGAAAAGGTTTATGAATCCGGGTACGGTTTCCGCTTTAATAGTAACGAGCACTATTTTTTATAACGTATCACCAACTACAAAGGAATTCAAAAATAAATTTCTTACCAACTATTGTGTCAACAGTTTTTTTGACCTTTCTCCTGTAAGGCGTTTGGTTTTTGAAGAAAAAGATAATTCTTGTGCTATAGTAAACTTTCAATTATCTGATGGCAAAGCGCATTTATCTAACATTATAAAACACCATTGTTTAAAGTCTAATATTTTTTTGAAATATTTTAAAACTCTGGTAATAGAAAAATTTGATCAAAAACAAATTTTACAAAAACATTTTCTTGAAAATGATTGGATGTTTAAGGTTGCGTTGTATGGTAACACATTAGATTTTGGGTTCTTAAAAAAGCTTGAACAGAATACAGTCACAATTCTTAATCTTATTGATAATGAAACTTTTTTTAAGGGAACCGGTATCGAAAGAGGCGCCAAGGGAAAATATTATTCAAATTTAGAAGGGTTGCCTATTATCGAAAATCGAGAAATTACTCCTTATTATTCAACAATTGACTTTAATAAAAAGCTAAAGCAAGAAGAAACATATTTATCAAGAGGAAGAAGGATAGAAATTTTCGAAGGGAATAAAATTTTATTTAAGGAACAAAACGAAGAAGAAAGTGATCCACTTATTTCTTTTGTAGAAGAAACATGTGTATTTAGGAAAGGCGTTTCATCTGTTGCTACAACAAGTAGGGGAGACGAGTTAAAAATTATGTATGGCTGTGTTATCTCAGAGTTGTATATATATTTTCTATTTATTAAATCATGCTCCTGGGGTGTCTCTACCAGGCCACAGACAAGATTGGATGAAGAATATTTGTCTTTCCCTTTTGTTAAACCCAACCGAGCTATAACTAATAAGTTATTAGAATTGGTAAATAATTTTTTAAAGCCGTATCAAGACCAGGGCCAAGAGTTTACTTTAGGGGATTTACAAAAAAATGAAACGACATATAGCGAAATTAATTTAGTAATTGAAAAGCTTTACAACATTAAAGGCTACGAAAAGGATTTGATTAATTATGTTTTAGATGTTTCCCGATATCAATTTCAAGAAAGTAAGCAGGATAGAATTATCAGAAAAGTGCATAATGATGAAAAAGTATTAAGCGCATACACAGAAGTATTTATCAAGGAATTTGAAAGTGTGTATGATGGGGAATATTTAAAAATAGATATTTATCCATTAAATTACTTTATTGCCATCAATTTTGTTTTCCAAAAGGATGAACCATTAAGAAAAATTAATCTTATCAATGACGTGACAGACGAAAGTGAAATTTTTAAAATCCTTTCCTCCAATCTTTCAATAACAAAAAAAACAAATGATTTATTTATACAAAAAGATATAAAGGGGTTTGAAGACAATTCTTTTTATATAATTAAGCCTAATGAATATAAATGCTGGCACAGAGCTATAGCATGGTATGATGTGGCTGAAATAAAAGAAGCGATAGAATCTGCAGAGATAAACTACCTGAAAAAAGAAAGGGATGCCTCTTAAAGCTTCAACCTTCATACAAAATAGAAAGAAAGTAATAAGTATAACTTATGATAGGGTGAACCAGATTGCATGGTATTTTATTGACTGTTATAATTTGCTCTTAGCAGATAAACCTACTTACAGCAAATCTTACGTTAACACAAAAACAAGATATAAATTTGAGGACTATTTGAAAATGGAATTCGTTGATAACTATTTAAAGCCTAATAAAGCGGTTCTGATAAGTAAGATTTCAGATTTGGAAGAAATCACATTTCATTACGAAACCGTAAAGACATTTATAGATACTACGGATGATAATAAGGAAGGGAGCGACAAGATTGATATATATGTAAATAAACTCGGCTTAAAAAATCATTGGGCAGTTGAAGATGAGGACTTGTATTTGTCAATTGAATGTAAACGAATTAATATCTTATCAGATTGCAGAGATTATGTAAATGATACAGAGAAATTCTGTACAAGGCAATATAAGAATTTGCGACTGCCTTTTGAAGGACAAATAGCGTTTATAGAAAGTAGCAGACTGAACCATATTTCTGTTTCTGTAGAAATAAATAGACGATTAGGATTAAGTACAACAGTTGTAACGAAGCAGTTTTTAAAAAATCAGTTAATTCATACAAGGTTTAAGGCGAGTTATTTGTCTAAACACAAAAGAAACTATAACCCTAAAGACAAATTCACAATATTTCATTTGCTATTTAATTTTTCGAGTCTTGTTGTAAATTAATTCCTAAAAAATCAATAACTTTTTTAAAACTATTTTTATGTCAGACGCATATGTAAAAAGCCATATTGAGCATGGCATCAACACGATAGAATTTTTTCATCCGCAAAGCAATTCTTTACCGGGAAAAATTTTGCAGGAGCTGGCTAAAGAAATTCATTTTGCAGGAACACATGACGATACTAAAGTAATTATTTTAAAAAGTGCCGGCGATAAAACATTTTGCAGTGGTGCCAGTTTTGATGAACTGGTGTCAATTAAAACCGAGGCTGAAGGATTACATTTTTTCAGTGGCTTTGCTAATGTTATTAATGCTATGCGTAAATGTCCCAAATTTATTATTGGCCGCATACAAGGTAAATGTGTTGGTGGTGGTGTGGGCTTGGCAGCAGCCGTTGATTATGCCATTGCTTTTGATAATGCAGAAGTAAAATTGAGTGAACTTGCTGTGGGTATAGGGCCTTTTGTAGTAGGACCGGCAGTAGAAAGAAAAATTGGCACTGCCGCTTTTTGTACACTGGCAATTGATGCTGCAACTTTCCGTAGTGCAGACTGGGCAAAACGAAAAGGCCTTTTTTCGGAAACGCATGAGAGTATGGAAAACATGGACGAAGCCATTTATAAACTGGCTAACTCACTTAATCATTCCTCTCCCCATGCAATGGCCGAAATGAAAAAAATATTCTGGAAAGGCACCGAGCATTGGGATGAATTATTAAAAGAAAGAGCGGCTATAAGTGGTAAACTGGTGTTGAGTGAGTTTACAAAGAATGCAATAGCAAAATTTAAAAGTAAAATTTAAAATGAAAAATGTACTTGCAACCTGTATTTTATCCTGTTCTTTATTATTGGCTTCCTGCGGCAGTATAAAAAAATTATTTTCGGCACAGGATGCCGAAAGTGCTATCAGGGAGTTATTATCCATAGGTACTACAACCGGGGGAAATTTATTGGGAAAAAAAGGTATGATCAGTAAAGAAACTTTAATGAGTGCTTTATTTCCTGAAGAATTAAAACCAGTGTTGAATACTTTAGAAACCTTAGGTTTAAGTAAAGAAGTAAATAGGTTTACTGCAACATTAGGTACTG
>JAYSTT010000488.1:0-6330 GCA_043719495.1 Ferruginibacter sp.
TGTTGTGAAGTATATAAATTTGTAATTGTAAATGACTGGATAATAAACTGGCCTTTTTTCATAAAAGGAGGAGCCTGTCCCATACTTTTTGCAATAATACTGTCGGTGGGTATTTTTATAATTATACTATCCCCTACATGAATTGTTTTAAATATTTCTTTAAAGGGAGGAGGAAAATTTGCAGTATCATACAATGCAAATTGGGGCATCCCGTCTTCAATAGAGCTGGTTAATACACTGTCTTTATATTTAGCCAGTGAATTCATTTGCATAATATTTCCGGTTACCAGTTTAGCACCGCTTTTAGTACTTATTATTTTATACTGTGAACCATCTTTGGCTTTTTTAAATGGAGTGGTACAAGCTGCAAGTGCAATTATGCAAATAACAGCTGCATTAAAAATCTGTTTCATTGTTTTGTAGTATTATGTTTTTAAAATTGATAACTGCTTAATTGGGCTACATTTTCTTTCATAGCCTTTTTAAATTTTTCCACCACTTCTTCAAGTGGCTCTTTATTAAAACCTCCTGCAGCATTAAAGTGCCCCCCCCCGTTAAAATAAGTTCTTGCAAAAGTATTTACATCAAAGCCTCCTTTGCTGCGAAAGGAACTCTTGCGTTCTTCTCCCCTGTCTATAATAACTGCTGCCAGTTTAATTCCTTTTATACTTAACGGATAATTTACAATGCCTTCTGTATCTCCTGTTCGCATATCATACTTTACCAAATCAGTTTGAGGTATGGCTATTAGTGCTGTATTATATTCATAAAATATCTCCATCCTGTTCAGCAAAATATTTCCTATAAAGCGAAAACGGTTCTCCAAAAAATTATCAAACAATTCTTCATGAACGTGGCTGTGTTCCAATCCCCTGTCTTTTAGGTTTGCCACCATTTTATGTACACTGGCAGTGGTGGATGGAAAACGGAAGGAACCGGTATCAGTCATTACACCTGCATACAAACATTCAGCAATTTCTGCAGTTATCTTTTCTTCATGGCCCCAAGTCACAATAAAATCATAAATCATTTCGGCAGTGGAACTTTTACCTGTATCACTTATCCCGTAAGCAAACACTTCTGTTTGCGGCTCACGGTGGTGATCTATTAAAATCTTTTCTGCCTTTGCTGCCATTAATTTTTCTTCCATTCTTTTGGTACGGATAAGTGTATTAAAATCGAGGCAAAAAATCCAATCCGCTTCTGCAATAGCAATATTTGCTTTTTCATTTGGCGATTCAAAATCCAATACTGTTTTACTGCCCGGCATCCAGTTTAAAAAGGTAGCCCAGTTGGTAGGCGATATTACTGTAACGCTATGACCAAATTGGTTTAAAAAATGGAATAGTGCCAAAGACGACCCCATTGCATCAGCATCAGGTTTTTGATGCGTAGTAATTACAATTTTTTTTGGTTGGCTGAGTAATGGGAATATTTTTTCTATCGGCTGCATAAATGAGGCGCAAAAGTAGGGGAAAACAGCCGATTTTAGGTTTGTGATGTATCATTTTAGATTTTTTTATGCTTTTTGTAAGTAATAATTCAACATAAATTTTAATTCTGAAATCCAAAATCTGTATTCCCTCCTTATCTTCGCCAACTAAAAAAACTGAACAAATGAGTAACAGAACATTTACAATGATTAAGCCCGATGCTACAGAAAAAGGCTACACCGGGGGTATTTTACAAATGATTAATGCCGCAGGCTTTAAAATAGTGGCTATGAAAATGACACAGCTTAGCAAACAAAAAGCCGGAGAATTTTATGCCGTACATGCCGAAAGGCCTTTTTACGGCGAGCTGGTGGAGTTTATGAGCCGTGGGCCAATAACTGCTGCAATTTTAGAAAAAGAAAATGCAGTGGAAGGTTTTAGAAAATTAATTGGTGCCACCAACCCCGCCAATGCGGAGGAAGGTACTATACGTAAAAAATATGCTTCTTCTATTGGAGAAAATGCTGTACATGGAAGCGACAGTGATGAAAATGCAATTATAGAAGGTGATTTTTTCTTTAGCAAACTGGAACAATTTTAATAGTAACTATTAAAAGCTCTTTTAGCCGTTGAAATTATCAGCGGCTTTTTATTTATACAATATTAAAAAATCATAAATGAAAAGCCCCCCGAAAAATCGGCGGGCCGTTTCTTAACTAAAAGCACAAACAAACTTATGTTAGAGTAGAAAATAGTGTTTTATAGTTTTTATAACGTAAAAGTTTGGGCTATATTGCATAGGTAAACAATATGACAACTACACTTACTATTATCCGCTACCGCAAACGTTTTATTTTCTTTGCTTTTCTGGCTATGGTATTCTTCCGTTTTCCATTATGGTTTAATAAAAGAAGCCATTTTTTTAAATTAATGGGCAGTGGTAAAAACGGCAGTTTTGATAAAACCCCCGACTTTCAACAATGGGCCATACTTTCAGTTTACAATCTGAATTTTAAGCCTGTACAGCTAAAAAATTATCCCATTAATATTCTACTACAAAAATTATATGGATCATTTATAAAAAAATGGATTGGTTTATTTAACTGCGAAACCATCACTTATCTTCTTGAATCCATTGAATGCCATGGGTTGTGGGATGGCAAAAAGGTATTTGGAGAGCTACCCCATAAATCTGATTATGAAGGGCAAATTGCTGTATTAACAAGAGCCACCATTCGCCTGACCAAACTAAAACAATTTTGGAAACATGTAGATGGTGCTGCATCGCATTTGAAAAAAGCTGAAGGTTTTATAACCTCTTATGGCATTGGAGAAATACCCTGGATAAAACAAGCTACTTTTAGCATTTGGCAAAGTAAAGAGGCCATGAAAAATTTTGCTTATCAAAATAAAGAACACCAGGAGGTGATACAAAAAACCAGGCAGGAAAAATGGTATAGTGAAGATATGTTTGTACGGTTTAAAATAACCGGATGTATAGGTACTGTTAATGGAATAAACCCCTTAAAAGGAAAGTTGTAACTTTGGCACCATCAAATTATATCAGCTTGCCAGCTGATTTGCTGTATGAAAAATATAAAATTAATCGAAGTTCCCTCAGAAATTGGTGCAGGCACACGTGGCGCCAGCCTTGGTATTGATGCTATTAAAATTGCGGCACTGGATTTTATGAGTAACTTCTTTATTCATTTTACTTCAGAAAAAATTGAAGCTGAAAATCAATTGCTTTTTGAACCCATACAATCGCCTTTTGCCAAAAGGATTAATGGAGTGGTTAGTATTTGCGAAAAAATTAGCAAAGCCGTTAATGATGCAGTTAAAAACAATTTCTTTCCGGTTATTTTAAGTGGCGATCACAGTAATGCCGCAGGTACAATAGCTGGTTTAAAAATGGCCAAGCCAAAAAGTAAATTAGGTGTAATATGGATTGATGCTCACGCCGATTTGCATACGCCTTATACTACACCAAGTGGTAATATGCATGGTATGCCGTTATCGGCAAGTATGGCAGAAGACAATAAAGATTTTAAAGTTCACGAACTGGATGAAAAAACAGAAAAACTCTGGAATCAGTTAAAAAATATTGGCAAAATTTCTCCTAAAATTTTACCGGAGGATATTGTGTTTATCTCACTGCGTGATTTTGAAAAAGAAGAAAAACATATCATCGAAAAATATGGCATAAAATCTTTTTCTACCAATGAAGTAAGGCGTAATGGTACAGAAATTGTATACCGCAAAGCCATTCGTTATTTAAGCGATTGTACCGATATTTATTTAAGCTTTGATGTAGACAGCCTGGATTCTTCCATTAGCCGTGGAACCGGAACACCCGTTAGTAATGGACTTAGGGAAAGAGAAGCTGAAGACTTAATAAGTAAATTTATGCAACACCGTAAAATTTGCTGTTTCGAAATTACCGAGGTAAACCCCACTTTAGATAAAGAAAACCTGATGGCTGAAATTGCATTTAATATTTTACAGCGCAGTGTAAACGTATTAATGATGAACTAAGCAATTGATAGAATGATGAAGAAAATTCCTTTATTAATTTTTATTATTTTTTGTTGGCAATTATCTCCTGCACAAAAAACCAATGCCTACACCGACTTAATAAGCACTTATCAAAAAAAATATGTTGCGACGCATGAAGTTGTAAAGTTGAGCAACAAAAAATATTTCCGTTTTTTTACTGCTGATGAAAAATATAAAGTGAGGTGTAATTTTGAAAGTTCAACTGATACGGCCACAGTTATTATGAAAACATCCGGCACAAAGATTCCGCAAAAAGATTTTGTGCGTTATGGTAAATTATCTTTCACTATAAATGATACCTCTTTAACTTTAACTGTTTACAGATCTAAGGCCCTGCAAAATAATCCGCAATACGGCGGGTATTTATTTATCCCTTTTACAGATGTAACCAGCGGCGGAGAAACCTATGGCAGCGGCCGGTATATTGATATTTTTACTACTGATATTAAAAATAATATTGCGGAGATAGACTTTAACAAAGCTTATAACCCTTATTGTGCTTATTCTAAAGATTACAATTGCCCTATTCCACCAAGAGAGAATTATTTGCCCGTTGCTATTAAGGCCGGGGAAAAAACGTTTGCAAAACCAGGAGGACATTAAAAAAGTCGAAAGTATTTTTCAGCTTTTAATAAAATATTTTATCCATTTATAACCCGGCACCCATTTGTTGTTGCCGTTTCATTTTACCAAGTGAGGGGTCTAACTCAATTGCTTTATCGCACATTGCCTGCCCCTTATCTTTTTGCCCTTTTTTTTGAAAACACATCCCGGCCTGGTATAAAGCTTTGGCATCATTGGTATCAAGCTCCATTAATTTTTGGCAAAACCCTAAAGATTTATCATACAATTTTTGATCGTAGTAAGCCTGTGCAATATCCCTTAATATATCTTTATTACCCGGTTTTCTTGCCATTATATCCAATAAAATAGTTTCCCCTTTTTCAAACTCACCCGAATAAATGTAGGAGTAACCCAGGTTTTCATTAAAGTCGTTGCTTTGCTGAAAACCATTTGCCGCAGCTTTATTAAAATAAATAACTGCGTTTTTATAATCGTTAACGGTGTAATACAATAATGCCAGCTCATGCAACCAGCCACTTCTTGCAGTATCAATCTGCACCGCTTTTTCATAATAAAAAATAGATTTTTTTTCCTGCTCCATTTCCATATAAGTACGGCCTAAGGTATAATTTGTTTCTGCATCGCCAGGGGTTTTAGTAACAAGCGTTAATAACCCTTTTTCTGCTTTTGCATAATCTTCCTGCTGAAAATAGCTAATGGCAATTACTTTTTCGGCGTTGGCACAGTCTTTACATTTTTGTGCAAATACAATAGCCTTTGCATACTGGCGGTAATTAAAATATAAATTCATCAACTCGTTTATTGCTGCATTATTTTCGGGCTCCAGCTCATTGGCTTTTGTAAAATTTGTAATAGCTGCATCTGTTTTACGCATCTCTAGGTTTGCGTAGCCGTTTTCAATGTAGGCAGCTGTGTACTTTTCATTTAACTTAATAGCTTTATCAAAATTTTTACTGGCTACCAAATAACGTTTAGCTATTTTTTCTTCTATTCCTTTTTTATAAAAAAAAGTTGCACTATCGGTTGGTTGAGAAAATACCTGTGCGGTTAATAATATTAAAATTACGGTGAGTGTATTTTTCATATTGATGGGTTTTTAAAAAGACAATAAATTATTTAAGTATTACAGCTGCCAGGGCCGGCAAATGAACATTTATTTCATAGAGTCCTGTTTTCTTATCAACCAAATGTAAGCCAATTTCAGGGTTAAAAGTATCGCCTGTTCCCCAATACTTTTTACTGTCGCTGTTAAATATTTCCTTCCATATTGATTTGCCGTAAACATTAATCTTCCAGTTAGTGCGTACCACCGGTGTCATGTTTAAAATAATAAGAACATCATCTTTTTTCTTTTTTCCTTTACGGCGGTAAACGATTACGGATTCCTGGCGGTGGTTCAAATCAATCCATTCAAAGCCAGCAGTATCAAATTGAAGCTCATGCAGGGCTGGTTCATCTTTATATAAATGGCACAAATCTTTTACACATTCCTTCATCATTTTGTGGCAATCAAATTGCAATAATTCCCAGCTTAATTCGCTTTTATAATTCCACTCGGTGGTTTGTGCAAATTCATTTCCCATAAAAAGCAGTTTTGCCCCGGGGTGTGTAAACATATAAGCATAAAGCAAACGCAGGTTGGCAAATTTTTGCCACTCATCTCCGGGCATTTTATAAATCATGGGGCTTTTTCCATGTACCACTTCATCATGGCTTAAAGGCAGCATAAAATTTTCATCATAAAAATAGGCCATGC
>JAYSTT010000489.1:0-2616 GCA_043719495.1 Ferruginibacter sp.
TTAAAGCGGCTTAAGTCAAAAAAGAAAGGATCGTCGCGTGGGCCTGCAAAAACTTTAATACCGGAAGAAGTACCTGTACCAGTTACAGCAGATGCGCCATAAGCTGTAACAACAACCTCTGCAGTTACATTACCTTCTAATTTGCTTTTTGTACCAGTTGCAGATGGTGCAACAGGTCCATAAATCTGCATTTTGTTACTTGCAGCATCATATTTACATTGTATCACCAGGTCTTCAACATTGTCGCCTGTTTTATCAATGTTAAATTCTAATACCGTGTTTTCATCAAACTTAGCTGTTGCAGAAGCAGCAGGGCTCATTAACCCTTTAGAGTTAGCAACAAAAACTAAATTGGCCGCGTCGGCACCTTTAAATACATACACATCTGTAATGTCTGTTGGTTGATTGGTTACAGCAGGAGTATCAACATGGTCAGCGGCATAAATAATTCCCCCGGTAATAAATGCTGCAGCAACTATTGTTGTCAGCAGAAGTTTTTTACGTTTCATTGTAATTTTTTTTTGATTGGTGATTTAAATTAATTGCCTGATATTGGGCAACAGTATCACTTACGGGATATGGATAACCTTGGATTGAAAATTTTTAATCTTTTTTTAATGAGCTGAATTTTATTGCCAGGCATTGTTGAGAACTTGTTCTGTTATTCTTTATTTTTTGTAAAAAGAAAGAATAATCGCTCTTATACTTCATACCAGTACAGCGCAAAGCCAGAGTACAACTTTGCTCACATTATTTTTATATCTACATTTGATTTTATTTTCACTTTTTAATTTTTACTTATTATGGCTTATTGGTTGGTAAAATCAGAACCTTCGGTGTATAGCTGGGATCAGTTGGTAAAAGACAAACAAACCTTTTGGAGTGGGGTACGCAATTATGCAGCCCGTATTAATTTACGTGCCATGAAAAAGGGCGATGAGGTTTTATATTACCATAGTAACGAAGGTGTAGAGATAGTAGGTATTGCAAAAGTGATTAAAGAATCTTACCAGGATCCTACTACCGATGATGAAAGGTGGGTGGCAGTAGATTTAAAGCCGGTACGTAAATTAAAAAAGTCTGTACCACTAGATTTAATAAAAAAAGATAATCGCTTTGCCAATATGGATCTGGTTAGGTTAGGCAGATTAAGCGTGCAAACTGTAAAGCCCGAAGAATGGCAGATGCTGATGGAATTAGCAGGGGAGAAGTAAGGCTTTCTATTTCATTTAACATCTGGCGGTGGTTACTTGTTTTATGCATTTTGTATCAATGAGCATCTAATAACTCAAAACTCATTAGTATGAAAACAAAACTTATTATTACTCTTTTTTTATTTTCTTTAATTTTTATATCCTGCAACAGGGCGGGTAAACAAAATAATGTTGCAGGTTATGAAACTCAAATTGCTGAATTAAAAAGAACTCCATTTGAAACAGCAGACAAAGAAGACAAACAAAAAATTCCTGTTGGAACTTTAAAACAAGCTGTAACTGACTCAGGCACTACTCCTTTAGCAGTAAAGCCAGTTGCCAACCCCGATTGGGACAAAAAAATAATTAAAACAGCCACGCTTAAATTAGAAATAAAAGATTTTAAAGGCTATAATGATAATGTACATAAAACTGTTAAACAATTTGGTGGTTATATAGCACAGGAAGAGCAAAATCTCACCGATGAAAAATCTGAAACTGTAATATCAATAAAGGTACCTGTTGATCAGTTTGAAACAATGCTGAACCAATTACCGGGCGGCGATGTAAAATTGTTGGAAAGAAAAATTACTACCGAAGATGTTACCGGTGAGGTGGTGGATACCAAATCGAGGCTTGAAGCAAAAAAACAAATGCGTTTAAAGTACCTGGAATTTTTGAAGCAATCAAAAAATATGGAAGAAGTATTGCAGGTACAAAACGAGATCAACAGCATCCAGGAAGAAATTGAATCCGCTGCAGGGCGTATCGAATTTCTTTCTCATCAGTCAGCTTACAGTACTATCCATCTAACTTTCTTTCAACCATTGGCTGGATATAAACCATCAGAAGACAGCCCTTCATTTTTAACAAGGGTAAGCAATGCATTTAAAACAGGCGCAAGCTGGATTGCAGATCTATTTGTTGGATTAATTGCAATATGGCCATTGTTATTGATAAGTATTGGCCTTTATATTGGTTGGAAAAAACTAAAGCGTTCTAAAATAATTCCCCAGAATTCGTAAGTTTGATTAATGAATAAAAAACATATTGTAGTTCTTTCCGGTGCAGGCATAAGTGCCGAAAGTTGGTTAAAAACTTTTAGAGATAGCGATGGACTGTGGATGGGTTACAATGTAGAAGATGTGGCTACACCACGGGCTTTTGCAAAAGATCCGCAACTGGTATTGAATTTTTATAACGAAAGAAGGAGAGATGTGGCTGCTGCACAACCCAATGCTGCACATAATGGCCTTGCCGATTTAGAAAAAGAGTTTAACGTTACCATCATCACTCAAAATATAGATGACTTGCACGAACGTGGCGGCAGCAGTAATGTAATGCATTTGCACGGACAAATTTTTCAAATGCGAAGTGTGGCAGATGTAAATACAATTTATGAGATAAGAGCTGATATAAATTT
>JAYSTT010000490.1:0-6321 GCA_043719495.1 Ferruginibacter sp.
TAACCGTTGTTTTAGTTTTTCTGCACTGTTTAATTCTACAGGGTGGTAATCCTGTTTCCAAAATTGATAATCTTTATTATTGTTATTGCTTTTTCCTGCGAAACTAAAAATGTTTAACATCCATTCTTTTCGACTCTCGCTTTTGTTTTCCAGTATCGATTTTATTATTTGTTTGCTCGTATATTTTTTCAGGTCTCTAACAATATTCTCCAACTGATTACTATTGCTGCTGATAATTAAATGTACATGATTGGTCATTATTACCCAGGCATGCAAAACCATTCCTTTTTGCTGCTGGCAATATTTTAAGCTTTCAACGAACAGTTCTTTATACTGCTCCCTGCTAAATACATCTACCCAACCCACTACGGAAAATGTAACAAAATGGGGTATAGCATTTTCGCCTACTTTATATTTACTAGACATAAATTTATAAATTAGCTTAGGTAAATATAATCAACATTTGTTTTCTAAATCCGGACACAGTCCGGCAAAATTAATCGGCATCAAGTGAGCCGCTAAAGCGGAACACTTGCGCCAGTAGGGGCTAAAGCGGAACACTTGCGCCAGTGGGGTTATTTTATAACAAAAAAATGACCAACCTATTTCAGGACAAAACAAAACCTGTGGCAAAAACAAATAAGCCCAGGACTTAGTAAAAAAGAAACTTTAAATTTACAGTGTATAACAAACAACCACCAACATATATGGGACTCTTTGATAAACTCTTTGGCAAAAAACAACAGCAGGAAAGCCTGGAACAGGGGTTACAAAAAACCAGGGAAGGATTTTTTAGCAAGATTACAAAAGCCATTGCAGGTAAAAGTACCGTTGATGCAGAAGTGCTGGATGACCTTGAAGATGCTTTGGTAAGTGCCGATGTGGGTATTGAAACCACCGTAAAAATTATTGAGCAAATAGAAAAAAGGGTTGTAAAAGATAAGTACCTCAATACATCCGAGCTTAACAAAATACTTAAAGAGGAAGTTGAAAATATTTTAGTAACAGCACCTCAGGATACCAATTACCAAGGTTACGAATTACCAGCCGGGCATAAACCGCATGTAATTTTAGTAGTGGGTGTAAACGGAGTGGGTAAAACAACTACTATTGGTAAACTGGCACATAATTTTAAGCTGGCAGGTAAATCTGTTTTATTGGGAGCTGCAGATACTTTCAGGGCTGCAGCTGTTAATCAATTAACTATATGGAGTGAAAGAACCGGTGTTGATATTGTAAAAAAGGAAATGGGCAGCGATCCGGCATCAGTTGCATTTGATACTGTAAAAAGCGGCGTGGCTAAAAACGCTGATGTTATAATTATAGATACAGCAGGGCGCCTGCATAACAAAGCCCATTTAATGGATGAGCTTACTAAAATTAAAAGAGTAATTCAAAAAGTTATTGCTGATGCACCGCATGAAGTGATGCTGGTACTAGATGGCAGCACCGGCCAAAATGCTTTAGAACAGGCAAAACATTTTACAGCCGCAACGGATGTAACAGCCCTTACCATTACAAAATTAGATGGCACTGCAAAAGGCGGTGTGGTATTGGCCATAGCCAGCCAGTTTAAAATTCCTGTAAAATTTATTGGTGTTGGCGAAAAGGCCGAAGACCTGCTGGTTTTTGATAAACAGTTATTTGTTGACGGGCTTTTTAACACCGGGGTATAAAATCATTCTTAAAAATTTTTATCTATTTGTTTGCATTTGTAAAGCTAACGCATTAGGTTTGTTTTAAATTCTATCCTTCGATAGCCCTCTTCAAGCATTCAAGCATTTTATCTACTATTTTCTTCAGGCATTAAGCATCTGTGGCATGGGTGAAAACACTGTTGTGTTTTCAGGTGATTAATACATTAATGGTGAAACCGGGCTGTATTAAGTTTCACTCTTGTAAACGGTATTGCAAAAAGTATCGTTTCTACGAATATGTTTAAATTTTAGGCGCTATATAGATATTAGAAAAGCAACACCAAAAAATAATGCAATAAATTTTATCATAATAAAAAACAATGTTATGGGAACACTAAAAATTAAAGGCACAATTAAAATTGACCAGTTTTGGCCAAAAGGAAATTCTGATGCGGATACTACCAAAATTATTTTAAAAGTTGATGCGGACTCTTTTTTATTTAAAAAAACGGGTGATACAAAGTTTAAAAAAACAGCCGTTTATTTTAAAGCTATGGCTGTGCCATCATTTGGCCCCCCGGTAAATGTTATTAAATACATAAACACACCAAGGCAATATGTAACCATACGCCTCCAGGGAATTGATGCACCCGAATTGCATTACCGGATGTATGGAGCAATCACTAAAAAAGACCCCATAAAAGCGAATAAATATCTTTCTGAAACACAATACAAAAAATTTATGGCCGAAAATGCAAGCCATGAATACCGGCAGCGTTTTTCAGAAACAGCCACACTTGCGTTGGCTAATTTTTTAAAAACAAAAGCAAATGGTAAAGATGAAATTGATTGTGTTTTTATATCCAGCAACATAGAAGTACCATCAGATGCAATAGATGTTTACGGCAGGGTAGTTGGCGATATAACTATTGACAGCGAAAAAATAAACCTTAACCATTGGCTTTTGCAAGAAGGCTGGGTAATGCCGTCATATTATAATTCTTCTACTAATGCAGAAATTACAAAACTAAACAACCTTTATACTAAAGGGTCGAAAAAAGCAAATCGTACTATTAAAAATTACAGCAAAACACTTTTGCCCTTCAACTTTAATCTTGAATACCGAAAAAATGGCAACATTAACCCGCCAAAAGATAAAGGCGCATTAATCCTTCCAAAATTATTCCGCAGGCATTGTATTTTTTCTATTTATAAAAAAGCGGGTATTCCAATGACAAATTTCACCGATTATCTGAAGGCTAAAAAAAGCGACAGGTATATTTTACCAAATCAAATTATTGCTTATAGCAAAGCGGTTAAAAATAAAAATACTGCTGCTATTGCCGCACTTGAAAAATCATTTGCTTCTTTGTTTGTTAATAACAAACTTAATATAGAGGTTAATCAGCTGGTGATTATTGAAAAACCTTCTAAAATTATTGATGCAGTTAGTAAAAAACCGGTTATAAAATTTTAAAACACTGTATATGCAAATGTTTAAAATGATTATCGCTTTAATAATAGTAGCCTTGTTTGCTTCCTGTGCCAAACTTCCGGTGCAATCGGTAAACCTTATGCAGCAGATAAAAGATGAAGGGCAAAGAATGCACAAACTCAATATTGCTTATGTTAACTTGGTGTTTGAAAGCAAAAATGCCGAAGTGGATTCTTTTATGAAGAAAGAGTATATACCAGAATTTTTAGGTAGGATTAAAGAGGGCTTTGATGCAAATGATACAAGGATTGATATGAATGAACACTGGCCCGAAATATTTCCTAAAATTGTTCCGCTGGTAAATGCAGTAAGGGATTCGTTGCGTAATGCGTTAGCCATGAACAAAGGGAAAATTATAACAAAGCTTAACGACGATTATGAATTTTATAAACAAGCCTGCGATGCACAAATTAATTTGCTTTCATCAGCAACAAAATTAAATAACTCCAGCAGGCAAATTTTTAATTCACTTTTAGGTAAAGCAACTGGCAATAAAATTGATTTAAGTACGCTGGAACAAAAGCTGGATGGATTTTTAAAAAAGGGAGAGGGGATTGCACAAAAGATTTTATTTTTAAATGAAACCGTTCAAACATTAACAGGTAACCAATAAAACTTATCATTATGCCCAACTTAAGCATCGACGATATTATCGCTAAAGCAAAAACCGATACCGATAATAAATTTAAAACCAAAATGGCATCGCTTACAAAATTAACCAACAACGAAATTGATGAGCTGATGGTAACCACGGGCATTAAAAAAGAGAATTTCGCTGCTGTGATAAAAGAAATTACTGATGCTACAAAAAGTAATGAAGATAAAGTAAAAGCTATCGGCACTATTAGTAAAGGAGTATCCCTGTTGGTGAATATTGCACAAAAATTAATATAGTCAACTTTATAGGAATTTAGAAAGAGCTGATTAAATCCGAAAAAATGAGGCAATTATTTTTATATAGATTTTTTTGGCATTTTTATTTTTAAGATAAAATAAGATTACCTCTTCGCAATACTTTCAAATAAAATTATAATTTATGACGCTTGAGCAACATATAGCCCCGGGACCCGAAAAAAAAATACTTGCACTTGATGGCGGCGGCATCAGGGGAGCATTAACAGCAGGATATCTTGAAAAATTGGAAAGCATCATCCGGGATAAACATAATAATCCAAAAATGTTACTCTGCGATTATTTTGATTTAATTGGTGGCACCAGTACGGGAGCAATTATTGCAACATTGCTTGCGATAGGTAAAACAGCAGTAGAAGTTAAGGAATTATATCTTTCTATGGGGGGAGAAATTTTTAAAGGTAAAAGGGATTGGTGGAACCCATTGGAAACCTTTAAGTTTTTAAAAGCAGCATTTAGCGAAAAGAATTTAGAAAAGGCGCTGGATAAATTTTTAGGCGATATTAAATTAGGCGATGATAAAGGCAGGGTTAAAACAGGTTTATGCATTGTAACCAAGAGGGCCGATACCAATAGTGTGTGGCCGTTAATCAATCACCCGGGTGGGAAATATTTTCCACAGAATAAAGACTATTTACTTAAGGATGTTTTACGTGCCAGCAGTGCAGCGCCTTCTTATTTTGTTCCGCAACTACTGGAAGTAAATAAAGGCATTAATGGCGCTTTTGTTGATGGTGGTGTAAGTATGGCCAATAACCCATCGTTGCAATTATTTAAATTAGCTACATTAAGTGGTTTCCCTTTTCATTGGCAAATGGGGAAAGAAAAAATATTTCTGGTAAGTCTTGGTACGGGTAATGGGGTGTATAATATGAAAACAAACCAGATTACAGATAACTGGCTGCTCAGCTGGGCAAGCGAAGTACCAGATATGCTGATGAGTGATGCCAGTTGGGAAAACCAAACCATTATGCAATGGCTATCATACTGCCCCAATGCAAAAGAAATTGATAGCGAAATTGGTGATTTAAAAAATGATTTTATGGGCAACGATAATACAGAGCTGCTTACTTATCTGCGGTTTAACCAGGAACTTTCTGTAACGGCACTAAATAATCTCAAAATGAATGGCAAAACTTTTGATATTAAAGATGTAAAAAGTTTACAGGATATGAGTAATGCAGAAAACCGTTTTCTTTTATATGATATAGGCGTGGCAGCGGCTGCAGAAATTGAGAAATATAAAAATGAATTTCCACTTTAGTTTAGATGAATGCTTTTAAATTTGGCTTTAAAAAATTATAAAACATATGTTGATATTTAAAAAAGCTGTTCCACCCAACCTGGAATTCAAAAAAGCACTAAAGAAACCGATACCGATAAAATGTATTCAAATTAATGAACCTTTTGAAGTACAAACATTAGAAGGAGTTATGCAGGGAAAGCCCGGCGATTGGTTAATGGTGGGTGTAAATGGGGAAATGTATCCCTGCAGCAACGAAATTTTTAAAAAAACTTATGATATCATAGAGGAATAAGTAGCACTGTTAAATAATTTAACCTCGCCTGAAAATCTTAATAAGAATAATAAAAGGTTATTCTTTATTGTAAACGGAAGTGAAACAATATGAATAATCAGAACTTGATTATTTCCCAAAAATAAAACCATCTCATTTTTCGAGATGGTTTTATTTTATTTATCAGAAGTAGTAGTTTAATTCACTACTCCAATTCCGCCACCACCTCCCTGGGTTCTTTTACTTTCATCTTCTGCGGCACTATTTCTGTTACGGGCTGCTTTTACCTGGTTGCTGCCAAAGCGGTAAGAAAAGTTTATACGAAACTGGCGGCTTTCTCCATATCCTGTTGCAGTTGATCTTTGTCCGGCAAAATCAATTGAGCCTTTCCATTGTAGCGAACGAAACATATCGGTAAACGATGCTTTTATATTGCCCTTATTTTTTAAAATCGGTTTTGAAATCCCTGCATCCATACTCCATAATGTTTTGATTTTAAATGTACCCTGCCAAACTGTTGGGGAATTATAAAATCCACTTACTTCACTGGTCCATCCTTTGCCTGATTTAAAAGAATGCTGCATGTATTGTCTGATAATCTGCAAATTCTATTATTCTGGAGATGTTGTAAATTCTTCTATTTCGTTAAGAAAATGCTGCGCCTGTACTATCCTTACATGTTCCGGATCGTTCTTTACCAGGTAGCTTACCCACTTTTTATGCATCTTAAGGGGTGTAAGATTTTTATAAAGCCAGATAG
>JAYSTT010000050.1:0-10624 GCA_043719495.1 Ferruginibacter sp.
GTTGGTGTATTTTTGTAAGCGGAAAATGACGGAAACAGAATTTAATTTTTCCTTCAAATTCTTCCAACAATTTTTTTACCACCTCATTTGCTTTTGCACAATCTTCGCTTTCGTAATCTCCAAACTGCGTTAAAGTTACCGTTGCATCAGGATTGCCCACAAATATTTCTTTACTGGGGATAATTGGTATCACCTCTTTTACTTTCATTGCCATAATGTATCTTTTGTCTTTTATCTGTTGCAAGTGCAACAGCGTGTTTTGTTAATCTAATGCTTTAAAACTATTTTTTCTTTATAACTGTTTTTGATTGTTCGTTTGTTTCATTTCTAAATACTACTGTGCCGTCAAATACATCTACTAGAACAGGAATTGTTTTATCTACACTGCCACTTAGTATTTTTTTACTCAGTTGGTTTACAATTTCTTTTTGAATCAACCTTTTTAAGGGCCTTGCTCCATACTGAGGATCGTAACCATTTTCTGCCAGGTAATCAAGCGCATAATCGCTAAACTGTAAATTAATACCACTTTGCGCAACCAGTTGCTTTAAATTATCCAACTGTATTTTTATGATACCTTTTATCTCCTTCTTCATTAAAGGCTGAAACATAATAACCTCATCAATACGGTTTAAAAACTCCGGACGAACAGTTTGTCTTAACAACAGCATTACTTCATCTTTTGTCCTTTGCACTACTTCTTCCTTGTTCTTTTCAGTTACTTTTTCAAAATTTTCCTGAATAATATGGCTACCCATATTACTTGTCATTATTATGATGGTATTTTTAAAATTTACTATACGACCCTTATTATCAGTAAGTCTTCCATCATCCAATACCTGCAAAAGTACATTAAAAACGTCAGGATTTGCCTTTTCAATTTCATCAAGCAATACCACACTGTAGGGTTTGCGCCTTACAGCCTCTGTTAATTGTCCCCCTTCGTCGTACCCAACATAGCCTGGAGGTGCGCCAACCAGGCGGCTTACCGAGTGTTTTTCCTGGTATTCACTCATATCAATCCGGGTCATCATGCCCTCATCATCAAATAGATACTCGGCCAGGGCTTTTGCCAGTTCTGTTTTACCCACACCAGTAGTTCCCAGGAAAATAAAAGAGCCAATGGGTTTTTTAGGATCCTGCAACCCGGCCCGGCTCCTGCGTATAGCATCAGATACCGCCTCAATGGCTTCATCCTGCCCCACTACCCTTTTGTGCAATTCTTCTTCTAAAAGCAATAATTTTTCCCTTTCGGTTTGCAGCATTTTTGAAACAGGTATGCCTGTTGCTTTAGCTACATTTTCTGCAATATCTTCTGCATCCACTTCTTCCTTCAACATTCTTTTTTCGCTGCTGGCATCCAATTCTTTAGTAAATTCTTCAATTATTTTTTCCTGTTCCTGTACTTTGCCATATCTTATTTCGGCAACTTTACCATAATCGCCTTCTCTTTCGGCTTTTTCTGCAGCTAACTTTAATTGTTCAATTGCGGCTTTGGCATTCTGCACTTTTTCCACAATTTCCTTTTCCTGCTGCCATTTGGCTTTGTAGGTATCACGTTCCACAGAAAGATTGGCAATTTCTGTATTTAACTCTTTCAACTTAACCACATCATCCTCTCTTTTAATGGCTTCTCTTTCTATTTCCAGTTGCCGTATCTGCCTTTCCAGTTTATCCAATTCCTCGGGCATACTGTTCATTTCCAGGCGAAGTTTGGCCGCACTTTCATCTATAAGGTCAATTGCTTTATCCGGTAAAAAACGATCGGTAATATAGCGGTGCGATAATTCCACAGCCGCAATTATAGCTTCGTCTTTTATACGCACATGATGATAAGTTTCGTAACGGTCTTTTAATCCACGAAGAATAGAAACTGCATCTTCCACCGAGGGTTCATCAATGTTTACTTTTTGAAAACGACGTTCGAGTGCTTTATCTTTTTCAAAAAATTTTTGGTACTCATTTAAAGTTGTGGCACCAATGGCCCTTAACTCCCCTCTCGCCAATGCTGGTTTTAAAATATTAGCTGCATCCATTGCACCATCTCCGCCGCCTGCACCAACTAATGTATGTATTTCGTCAATAAACAAAATGATTTGCCCATCACTGTCGGTAACTTCTTTTACCACACTTTTTAAGCGTTCTTCAAACTCACCTTTATATTTTGCACCAGCAATTAATTGCCCCATATCCAATGCATAAATAATTTTAGATTTTAAATTTTCGGGCACATCGCCATTTACAATACGCATCGCCAAACCTTCTGCAATTGCAGTTTTACCTACACCCGGCTCACCTACCAGTATAGGATTATTCTTACTTCTTCTTGATAAAATATGTAGTGTTCTGCGTATTTCCTCATCTCTTCCAATAACAGGGTCCAGCTTACCCTGCCTTGCCATTTCAATTAAATTTTTTGCAAACTTGTTTAATGCATTGAACTGTGTTTCGGAGGTTTGGGAAGAAACAGTAGAGCCTTTCTTTAATTCCTTTGTAGCGGCAATCAATCCTTTCTCGGTAAGTCCTGCATCTTTTAAAATTTTTGAAGTGTTATCATTTTGTTGAAGTAATGCAATTAATAAATGTTCTGGTGCAACAAACTCATCATTAAATTGCTTTAATGCATTTGAAGAACGAAGCAGTACATTATTCATATCCCTGCTTACATTTTGAGCGGGTTCTCCGCTGGTAACTTTAGCAAGTTTTGTAATACTCTCAGTCAATTTCGTTTCAACAAAATTGATATTAACATTGTTCTTTTTTAATAAGAATTCTATTGCCGAATCTTCATCATCTAACAGTGATTGCAGCAAGTGCTCAGTTTCGATATTGGCATTTTTATTATTAAAAGCCAGTTGCTGAGCATGCTGAATCCTTTCCTGCGATTTTATAGTTAAATTCTGTAAACTCATAGTTCGTAATTTCAAACTCAGGTGTCAAATTGCAATCCAACAATAAATCTCAGCTAATATGTCATATAAATTTCAATCTTCCTGCCGCAAATTCAGTCTGCTGGCGATATCCCTGCTATTGTTACAGGTGGGCTTTTCTCAATATAATTCTATTAAGGTTGATAGATGGCTAAATGATAATTTAAAGTAAATTTGAGGAAAGGCAGTATTGGTAATTTACAGCAGAGCCGGAAATGAGTTAAGCAACAGGCAAAAAAGACTTGTAAAATTTATTGCAAACTGAAAAGGGAAAGGTGCAGAAAACCGAGTTGTAGAAGATGTTGTTGCTATATCATCACCAGCAGAAGCAGGCTAACTGGGGATATGGTTTTGGAGAATGGGTGATGGACGAGGTAACAGGCGATCAACTTTCGGATGCTGTTACAAGTCCTGGTTTATTTAAAAGTTTTCCCTATGTAGATAACAAAAATAAATATGCAGGTTTTTTAATGACATTTAATATTAAAAGTAAAGGGCGAAATGAAAGATATAAGGAATTGAAAAAAATGGTGGACGAAGCATTGAGTGTTAAATAATATCAATAAATGCTTTTCCCTTAATTTTGCGGCAGTTTTAAAAACCATAATGAAAAAAATATTCTTACTGATTTTGTTTGCAGTAAATTTTCTGTACTCATTTTCGCAGGTTAAAAATAAATTATTTAAAGGCATGTACCTCCAATGGGGGTATAATACCGAATGGTATACCAACAGCAATATCCATTTCAGGGATAATGTAAATGGGGTAGCCCACGATTTTACAATTTTTAATGCAAAGGCTCATGATAGAAATGATTTGGATGCGATTGCAAAAAAACCTATAGAAATAAGTATCCCCCAGTATAATTACAGGGTTGGTTTTTACCTGAATAAAAATCACACAAAAGCAATTGAAATTAATTATGACCATGCCAAATATATAGTTTACAATAACCAGTTGCTTAAAGCAAAGGGCAGTATTGGAACAACTTATTTTGATAAAGACACTGTATTTAATGCAACACAATTACATTTTGAACATACCAACGGCGCCAACTTTTATCAAATAAATTATGTAAGGCAGTACCTTTTAAGAAAGAATGCAAAAAGAGTTTTGTTTACAGCCATATGGAAAGCAGGTGGTGGAATATTAATTCCGAAAACAGATATTACACTCAGTGGCAAAAGAGTTGATAATAAATTTCATATTGCAGGTTATTGCCTTGGTGCAGAAGGTGGAGGAAGATGGTATTTTGGGAAAAAATGGTTTTTAGAAGGTACTGCAAAAACTGGTTTTGCAAATTATACCAATGCTTTAGCAGCTGGAGGTGGAAGGGTAAATCATAATTTTGGTTATTTCGAGATAATTGGCACTATTGGATTTGATATAAAATTTTAATGGGACTTTCTTTATATAAAGCCTTGCAGAATATTGCATGGCTTTTGTATTTTTATATAAACTGAAAAATATGTACGAGCATAAAAAGCAGCCGCTTGCTCCAAAGGAGGTTTACTACCGCAGGCTTTGGAAAAATTTTTTTGTCGCAATTTTTATTATGTTGCTGAGTTTAATTTTAGGCATTATTGGATATAAACTAACTATTCCTGAATTTGATTGGTATGATAGTTTATTAAATGCTTCGATGATTTTAAGTGGAATGGGGCCAATTATTGATGCAAATATAATACTTACAAATGCTGCTAAAATTTTTGCCTCCTGCTATGCCTTATTTAGCGGCGTTACATTTATTTCAACTATCGGTATTTTAATTGCGCCAATTGCCCACCGCTTTTTTCACAAGCTTAACCTGGATGATGAATAAAGTGTATGAGTAAAGCAAAACATACACAACTGATAAAATATTTTGCCCGCCAATTAGGTTTTGACTATTGCGGCATTGCGAAAGCTGTAAAGCTGGAGGATGATGCCAGAAGGCTGGAGAAATGGTTGAGCAAAGGATTTAATGGTTCAATGCAATACATGGAAAATCATTTTGAATTAAGAGTGGATCCATCTAAGTTAGTACCGGGAGCCAAATCCATAATTACTTTATTACTCAATTATTTTCCAGCCCAGCTACAACCTGATGATACCCCAAAAATTGCGAAGTATGCATTTGGCACCGATTACCATGAAGTAATAAGAGCCAAATTAAAAAAGTTACTTCAACAAATAAAAGAAGATATTGGTGAAGTAAATGGAAGAGGCTTTGTGGATAGCGCCCCTGTTTTAGAAAGAAGCTGGGCCCAAAAAAGTGGTTTGGGATGGGTGGGTAAAAATGGAAATTTAATTAACAAACAGGCTGGCTCCTTCTTTTTTATCGCTACTTTAATTACCGATATAGAATTGGAATGTGATGATCCTTTTGTAAAAGATTATTGTGGCACCTGTACCAAATGTATTGACCACTGCCCCACCGAAGCCATTTTACCAGACAAAGTAATTGATGGCAGTAAATGCATTAGTTATTTCACCATTGAATTAAAAGACAGCCTGATTCCTGAGGCGATGAAAGGCAAATTCAACAACTGGATGTTTGGCTGTGATGTTTGCCAGGATGTATGCCCATGGAACAGATTTAGTAAACCAACCAATGAAATTAATTTTACCCCATTACCGGAAATTTTAAATTTTACTAAAAATGATTGGGAAGAATTGACAGAAGAAAATTTTAAAGTACTTTTTAAAAATTCACCATTAAAGCGAAGTAAGTTTGATGGAATAAAAAGAAACTTAAAATTTATACAAACTTAAAACTGGCAGCCCATTTTAAAAACGAGGCGGCTGAATTTATAATGGCTATCAAAAATGCCAGGCATTCCAAAAAAATCTGATGTTGTTTCAATTTCCCTGATATTTTTTACAGTATTACCCATACTAAAAAAAATGCTACCCTTTTTTGCTATTTTTATTTTATACCCAACTCCTGCATCAGCGTAAAACCCTCCTTTTGTTTCAATAGTTGAAAAAGTGCCTACTATTTTTTTATCCTTTGCTACAATGTTTTTTCCTGCATTTACATACAAAAACAAACTGTTAGTTTTTAAAGCGATATCTTTTTTAAAAGCTACAAATAAAGGCAAAGTTTCTTTATAATACAGATCGATAGCTAAACCTGCGCCAACAAACCATTTTTTATATGTAATCCCATTTTCGGTTTGTGCTGCAAATGCTACTGGTAATTTACCTGCAATAAAACCCACCGAATTATACGAATTAAAAACCGATACACTTTTCTTTTGAGCAGCAATATTTAAGGCGCATCCAAAAAACATTGCTGTTATAAATAAATATTTTATCATTCTAATTTTGCACAGCAATTTTTGAAAGTAATTTTATATCAGCAGCATTGGTATAATCATATTGATACAATCCATCTTTTGCAACTACCAATGCAATATTATTATAGGCAATTACATCATTTGCTTCAGCAATTGCAAATTGTTTCATTAATAAAATTGAATTGGGATTTGCGGCATTAAATACTTTTAATCCATCATTACCATCGCAAATAAATAATAAGTTGCCATCTTTACTTAAACCCCTTGGGCTGGTTAAAAGATAAGATTTTATTAATTGCGGCGATTGAATGTTGGTGATATTTAAAACATCTAACTGGTTTGTAAAACCTGTACATCTTGTACCGGAGTGTAAAGTAACATAGGCAAAGTTATCATCGGCAATTACAGGGTCGCAGGTACGCACATGATTAAAAGCGCCAAGCTTAACAGGATTAACGGGATTTTGTACACTGTAAATAAACATCCCGGTGTTTGAACCAATAAATAATTTGTCTTTGAAAGGAAATACCGTTTCTATTCCCCATCCTAAATTGACAGCATTCGCAATAAAAGGATTTGCATTTGATGAAACATTTACAACCCTTAATGAATCGTTGGATACTGAATACATATAATCATTAAGCAATGCAAACCTTGCTAAGGAACCGCTAATACCTACAGGTGAACCTCCGGATTTTAAACCAGACATACCGGCATCGGCAGTATTAAATAAAACGCCGCCGCCCCGCCAGGCAGATTGGCTGTCGCCATTACAATTGTACTCCACGGTCTCAGTTTTTTTAATCCAATCGTAAACGACTTTAGTAGAATCTACATTAAAACCATAATAAAAACGTTCAGGAAAAACGCCGTTTACAAATTTAGTTACCGATATGTTTAATGGATTACTGATATCCATCGCTACCAGGTCGGTATAAAAATCGGCATACATAATGTTGCCTTTCACAGCAATATCAACATTACCAGGTATATCTATAAAAGCAAAATTTTTAGGGGTGGCAGGATTTGTATTATCTATTATATGGATGCCCTTATTTACTTCATTCAAAAAAATGTAGTTATCCTTAATATAAATTTTACCTGGGTTTGTTACAGCTTTAGGCGCATTGCTTTTAATATTAGCCCTTACTTCGGCAGTAGTTTTATATACCGGCTGAAAATAAGTGTACGTATAGGTTTTAGTACAAGTATCTTTTACACAACCCTGCTGTAAAAATAAAAATGCTGTGCAAAAAAGTAAAGCAATTGTTTTGGTGAATAAATTTTTCATACCTGATTATTTAAAGGTTGACAACAGTATTTAAACCGCCGTTGCATTAAGTTAAAATTATTTTTTACAACCTGGCCAGTACAGCCCTTAATTCATTTATATAATTTCCTATTTCTGCCGGTTGTTTAGTGGTATCAGTATCAATTAACCAGATTTGCACTTTACCGTTTACAGTAGTTTCAATATAAATACTTCCCTGATCTGCACAATCGGGGCAACCAAATGTTTTATTTGGGTTTTGTTTTAAATAGGCAGGAAAGTTAGTAAGCAATTGTTTAGCCAAATTATATTTGTCAACAGATAGTTTATCCATTTTAAATTTTAATGGTGTGGTTAACCTTTCCATATCATCAGCATATAAATTATCCCCTTCAATTAAAAAGAAGTTGGCACAATTACCCACACAAAATCCATATGAGGTACCAAAAGCAAAAGAGTCGAATTTTGTTGTGGTTTCCTTTTTGCAGGAAATTAAAATGAATGTTACGGCAAATACTAATATTATTTTTTTCATCCTGTTCTTTTTAAAAGCTTGACAGAGGTATTTATACCATCGTTGCATTAAACTAAATCATTTTTTTAAAGGAATTTCTAAATACAATAAAGAGTTTACTAAATGCTGTTTACCAAATGATTTTTTAGTTACAGATACAATACCATAGTTAAACCGGTACCCAACAGAAAAAGGCATTTTTGTTTTCTGTGCAAGATCAATGCCTGCTCCTGCATTAATGGAAAATAAAAGTTTATTAAAAATTGCCCTGTCAGTAAAATAACCTGAGGAATTGCTGTTGTAAACCAGTGCATTTGAATTTATTAAAAAAGCAACTGAAGGCCCTCCATCAATATATAAAGAAGATTTTTTTAAAAGCTTATACTGAAATAAAAAAGGCATTTCAATTAAGTGGAATTTATTTTTATAACTGGCTGAGTTGCCGGTTTTGTAATAATAATCAGCAGCTATATTTTTATTAACATCATAATTATAGTTAGTCATGGAGTCAACCCTGCTGCCTGTTCTTATACTATTGCTTTGATAAAAATAATTTACTCCCGTTGTAAGTTTCAACCGGTCATTAATATTTTTTTGTGCATATAAACCAACACTAAATGCAATGGCTTTTGAAGGGTTTACAGTCATTGCTGCAACCTGAGGATTGGGTGGCGAAGCCAAAATAGCATTTGCAAATCTATCAGAAAATACAGGCGCATTACTAAACAAACTATTTTTTACATTAGAAATCCCTGTTGCTAAATAAATTCCGTATTGCCATTTTAAATTGTTTATTTTCTTTTCAATTTTTTTTGATGATGAAGGAAGAACTGTATCTATTTTAAATTCAGTTGCTGCAGTAGTTTCGATTTTTTTAATCTCAGGCTCTCCAATTACATCTTTCAAATTATTAATTGGTAAAGATGCCGTATCATCAGGAAAGGTATTTTTTACAGTATTGTCGCTTACAATATTCACAGTTTCATTTGCAATTACTTCTTCATTAACCGAAGCTGGCGAAGGATTTTTTATTGTGACTCCTGTTTTTCCTTTTATTTTCAATCGCTTATTATTTTTTTCTGCTAAATTTTCTTTATGTTCATTATTTAAAGCAATTACGTCAGCCTGTTTAATTTTTATTTGTAAAGAAGATAATTTTGAATTTTGTTTACTGTTATCGTCAGTTACAATATTCAGTGATTCATTTTTTAATACAGCAGCAGTATCGCTTACAGTTTTTCCTTTACCGGGAGTAATGGAATTTTGCAGGTCATTTTTCTTAGTTGTATTATTTTCGGCTAGTATTTTTTTATCATTGTTTTTATATTGATTCATGAATAGAAACGAACCTGCTGCTAAACCGGCAAACAATAAAAGAAAAACAATCCAGCGGCGTTTTTTTTCTTTTGGCAACTCTGCTTCCACTTTTTGCCATACAGCATCTGCCGGAGTAAATTTTAACTCTTCCATTTTTTGCTGCACCTTTTTTTCAAATTCACTATTTTGCATACGATTGCATTTTATTATCTGAATAATATTTTTTTACCCATGTTATCATTAATGCCCTCGCCCTTGCATACTGGCTACGGGAGGTACCGTCGGTTATACCCAGCAGTTCGCCAATTTCCACATGCGTATAGCCTTCTACGGCATGTAAATTAAAAATGGTTTGGTAGCCTGCAGGTAATTGCTGAATTAGCGAAGCCAGTTCTTTGGTGTTTAATTTTATTTCAGGGTTATCATCCGTAACGGGGTGCATGTCTAATTTTTCAAAAGCCAGATCATTTTGGTATTTGGCATTGCGTTTTAAATAATTTAATGCAGTGGTAATCATTATTCTTCTAACCCATGCGCCTAATTCGCCATCAGCCCTGTACTGATGCAGGTTTTTAAAAACCCTTATAAACCCTTCCTGCAATACATCTTCGGCATCGGCCAATGATTTTGTATAGCGATAGCAAACACCCAGCATTATTTCGGCAAACTGGTTGTACAGTTGCTTTTGAGATGCCCGGTTATTTTTTAAACAATCTTTAATCAGCTTTACATCTTGCTCCATCTGCAGGTATTCTGAATATTGACAACAGGTTTTAGGTTACCGTTGCATTTGTAAAATAAAAAACCCCAGCTACATTGTTGTAACCGGGGCTGCTATTATGAGGACTGCTGAACTCTTAAATTGCCGGGTCTGCCGGGGTGTTGGTGTTATTATCTCTTTCGGTAAAAGGATAAGGATAAAATGTCCTGTTTCTTTCCTCAGTTGCTGAATTTGGTGCCGGACGGGCAAATCTTCTTGCATCTTCTAATTCCATACCACTCATAAACAATTCAAGTCTGCGTTGTTTATAAATATCGGTAAGTAAACTTGCAGCATCCATTGTACCACTGTAAGCAGTTTGTGCAGCACCAATACCATAAATATCAGTTGTTTTAGTTCTCACTGCATCTAATGCTGTTTTTGCAGCAAGAAAATTACTTTGCCTTGCATAGTTTTCTGCAATAATTAAACTCATTTCGCCAGGTAAATAAACAGGGTAAGCTGTTGTTATAATTGCAGCAAATCCTTTAATTGGATAATTTCCACCTACTTTACTAATATAAAAGCCAATTCGTGGGTCGGTTGCAGCAG